>JAJYQH010000070.1 GCA_021794705.1 Actinomycetes bacterium
AAGGTGGCGGGCCGTCCGCGGGATGGTTGCGGACGGGGTTGACGAACTGTCGGAGGTCGGGGCTACAGTTGAGCTTGTTCGAAAAGACGTTCGATTAGAGCGATGGGTTTGCCGGTCTCCCGCCGGCAGGGGAAGGCCCTTCCGCAGATCGGGCGGCTGATCGGACTCGGACTCCGGCGCGGGTGGCTTCGACCCCCACCCGCGCCGGGTCCCTCGGGTCGAGATGTGTGCGGTGGCCGGGGCCACCTCCGTACCGACCTGGAGGCATGTCATGAGACGTTACGACGAGACGATCGATGTGCGATCCGGACGCATCGGCGAGGGCATCCGCGATCTCGACGCCGAGGTGCTCGCCGCCTATCCCGAAGGCCCCACCCAGTTCGTGTGGCGCCACCGGCTGTGGCGGGTGCTGGGGGTGCAGGCCCGCTGGATCGAGTCCGACGCCTGGTGGAACGGCGCGGCCGCGCGGGCCGCCCGGGGTGACGACGCCGACGACGATCCGGGGGGCGACGTGCTGTGCGAGCACGAGATCTGGCGGGTCGAGGCGGCCAACGGCCGTGACGGCAGCCGCGGCGTCTACGAGTTGGCGCACGCGTGGTCCGACGGCTCGTGGCTGCTGAGAGGGGTGAGCGACTGATGTCCGATCTCGCCGAGGCCCGCCGGGCCGTCATCGAGGCCGAACTGGTCGAGTCGACCGCCGAGCGTTACCTCGCCGCCCACCTCGCGGCGCAGCGGGTGGCCGCGGCGGTGCTGGCCGCGCACGCCGGCGCCCGGGTCCGGTTGCGCTCCGGCCCCGTCGACCCGTGGACGCTGCTCGCGCAGGTCGCGCCCGACTGCGGTGAATGGGCCGCCTACTTCTCCGCCACCCAGGCGAAGCGCCAGGCGGTGGCCGCCGGCGTGCGGGCCATCGTGTCCGAGCGGGAGGCCGACGATCTGGTCCGCGACGCGGCCAACTTCCACGCGGCCGCCGTGAGGCATCTCCGGGCGCGGCGGGCGAGGGTGGCGGCGTCCGGTGCTGGAGGCGCCTGATGGGCGATCCGTTCGTGCACCTGAGGGTCGCCTCGGGATACTCCCTCCAGTACGGGGCCTCCCACCCCTCCGCCCTGGTGGCGGCCGCGGCCGACCACGAGATGGACACGCTCGCGCTCACCGACCGCGACGGCATGTACGGGGCGGTCCGGTTCGCCAAGGCCTGCCTCGGCACCGGTGTCGCGCCCGTGATCGGCGTCGACTTCGCCATGCCCTTCGGACCCGACCATCCCGACCATCCCCGTCACGCCCGGGCCCCCAGGCGCACCTCGGCCGCTCGAGGGGGAGAGGTTCGCGACCTCCGGCTCCCGCGGGTCGTCGCCATGGCCACGTCCCGGCGAGGGTGGGGCCAGTTGAGTCGGCTCACCACCGCCACCCACCTGGCCGGAGACCGCGGCTCGCCGATCACCACCCGCGACCTGGTCGCCCGGCACGCGGAGGGCGGCGACCTGCTCGTCATGCTGGGGGCCGACTCCGAGGTCGGTCTGGCGGTGGCCCGTGGACGCCGCGATCACGCCGAGGCCGAACTGCGGCGCTGGCTCGACGTGGTCGACCCGTCCCACCTGGTCGTCGCGGTCACCGACCATCACCTCGCGGGCCGGGGGATGGGCACGGCCCATCAGGCCGGGGCGATGCTCGCGCTGGCCGACCACTACCACCTCACCGGGGTGCTCACGAACCACGTGCGGATGGCCCACCGCCACCAGGCCACCACCGTCGACGTCCTCGACGCCGCGCGCCGGCTCGTTCCCCTCGACGTGCGCAACGTCGACCGCCGCAACGCCGAGGGCTATCTCAAGCCGGGCAAGGACATGCTCGAGGTGGCCCGCGAGGTCGCCCGGTACGCCGGACGCGGCGCCCAGGGGGCCGAGCGGTTGCTCGGCGACACCCGCACCACCGCGATCCGGTGCCGGCTCGACCCGCAGGCCGACATCGGCCTGGGAGAGATCCACCTGCCCGAGTTCGACGTGCTCGGCACCACCGGTGACCAGGCGATGGCCGTCCTGCGCCGGCGGTGCGAGGCCGGCGTCCCCGACCGCTACGGGCGGCTCACCGACGAGGTCGCCCGGCGCCTCGACGACGAGCTCGACATCATCGCCACCCTCGGGTTCGCGTCGTACTTCCTCACCGTCGCCGACGTGGTCGGGATCATCCGTGGCATGGGCATCCGGTGCGCGGCCCGCGGCTCCGGCGCGGGCAGCCTCGTCAACTACCTGCTCGGCATCTCCGGGGTCGACCCGCTCGCGTACGGGCTGGTCATGGAGCGGTTCCTCTCCCCGCTGCGCCAGGCGCTGCCCGACATCGACCTCGACGTCGAATCGGCGCGCCGGCCCGAGATCTACACCCGCGTGCTCGAAGTCTTCGGCGGCGAGCGGGTGGCGGCGGTGGCGATGATCGACACCTATCGGGTGCGGCACGCCGTCCGCGACGTCGGCGCCGCGCTGAGCCTGCCCCCGGCCGAGATCGACGCGATCGCCAAGGCCTTCCCCCACATCCGGGCGCGGGACGCCCGAGCCGCCCTGCGCGACCTGCCCGAACTGCGCAGCGCCGGGCTCAACGAACGGCGGCTCGACCTGCTGTTCGGCCTGGTCGAATCCCTCGACGGCCTGCCCCGACACCTGGCGCTGCATCCGTGCGGGGTCATCCTGTCCGACACCACGCTGGGCGACCGGACGCCGATCGAGGCCAGTTTCGGGGGCATCCCGATGAGCCAGTTCGACAAGGACGACGTCGAAGACATGGGGCTGCTCAAGCTCGACGTCCTCGGCATCCGCATGCAGTCGTCGATGGCGCACGCCCTGGGCGAGATCGAGCGCACCACCGGGTCGGCGCCCGACATCGACGCGCTCGCCCCCTTCGACGATCCCGGCGTCTACGACCTCATCGCCCACGCGGCCACGCTCGGGTGCTTCCAGATCGAGTCGCCGGGCCAGCGGGAGCTCGTCGGGAAGTTCGGGCCCGAGAACTTCACCGACATCATCATCGACATTTCGCTGTTCCGCCCGGGCCCGGTCAAGTCCGACATGGTCATCCCCTTCCTCAACGCGCGCCAGGGGTGGGCCGCTCCCCGGTACCTGCATCCGAGCCTCGAGCCGGCGCTGGCCGAGACCGGTGGGGTGGTGGTGTTCCACGAACAGATCATCAAGATCATCTCGATCGTCACCGGCTGCAGCTACGCCGAGGCCGACGAGGCCCGGCGCGCCCTCGGCGACCCGGCCGGGCAGCTCGACGTCCGGCAGTGGCTCGTCCCCACCGCCCGTGAGCGCGGCTATCCCGCGGAGGTCGTCGAGAGGATCTGGCAGGTGCTGCAGTCGTTCGCCTCATTCGGTTTCTGCAAGGCCCACGCCGCGGCGTTCGCGCTGCCCACCTACCAGTCGGCCTGGCTGAAACGGCACTATCCGGCGCACTTCCTGGCGGGCATCCTCACCCACGATCCGGGCATGTACCCCAAGCGGCTGCTGCTCGAGGAGGCCCGGCGCATGGGGGTCGAGATCCTCGGCGTCGACGTCAACGCCTCCACCGGCGACTACCGGGTCGAGCCGCTCGGCGACCCCGGCGACCCCGGGCGGGCGCCACGGGTTGGACCCGGGGCCGCCCTCGACTCCCGGGGCCTTCCCGACGCGTCCGGTTGGGGAATCCGGCTGTCGCTCGCCGACATCAAGGGCATCTCCGAGGCCGAGGTCGTCCGGATCGTCGCAGGGCAGCCGTATTCGTCGCTGAGCGACTTCTGGGCCCGGGCGCACGTCGAGGCCCCGGTGGTCGAGCGGCTGATCCTCGCCGGCGGGTTCGACCGTCTCTACGGCACCGGACGCTCGACGCCCGCCCGCCGCAGCGACCAGATCACCCGACGCGATCTCATCCTCGCCCTCGCCGACATGAAACGGCTGGCGATGGTCGAGGCGCGCACCGCCAGCAGAGCGCGCGGGCTCCGCCGGCACGCGCCCGCGGTCCCCACCAGCGACGACCCCCGCGACCTCGCCCGCCGGCAGGCGGTCTCGTCGAGTGTCGAGCGGCGGGTGGCGATGGCACAGAGCCTGTTCGACGACCTCCCCGGCGACGATCCCGTCGGGGCCGACGACGACGGGGCCGGTGCGGGGTGGGCCGGCCCGCCCGCCGATGTGCGTCCGAGCGGCCTGCCCGAGTTCAGCGAATCGGAGCAGATCTCGGCCGAGCTCGAGATCCTGGGACTCGACGCCAGTCGGCACATCGTCGAGTTCTACCGCGACTTCCTCGCGGAACTCGGAACGGCCGAGGCGGCCTCCCTGTTGCACCGGCGCAACCACTCCGAGGTGCTGATCGCCGGCGTGAAGGTGGCCACCCAGACGCCTCCGGTGCGGTCCGGACGCCGGGTCGTGTTCCTCACCCTCGACGACTCCACCGGGCCGGTCGACGCGACCTTCTTCGAGGACGTCCAGGGCCCCTACGCAGCCACGGTGTTCGCGTCCTGGCTGTTGGTCGTCCGCGGCCAGGTGCGCCGCACCGGTCCCCGGGGCGTGTCCGTGCTGGCCACCGGCGCCTGGGACCTCGCGGCCCTGCACGCGGTCTGGCGGGCCGAACTCGCCGCCACCGGCGACCACCCGGCCGCGATCGCGGCCGTCCGCCGCGAGCTCGACGCCGTCCCGGTGGGGGTCGGCATCGTCGGTGAGCCGCTCTCCTCCGGGGAGCCGGACCATGATGACCCGTCGCGCCCGGGTCACCCGGCCTACGCCGACTGGGTTCCCGGGACCCGGCGCGGGGGTGCCGGGTACGCGCGCGGCGGGGAGCCGGGGGAGGGTCCCGTCGCGGGCGACGAGGGGGAGGCCGACACCGGGCACCGCACCCGCGCCGGTGGCATGGGCCGGCGCCGGGTGCTCGTGCACGCCTCGGGGTTCAAGCAGTCCCCCTACGCCGACGTCCGGCCCTCCGGGTCGCCCGCCTCGCAGGCGCCTCCGCCGAGCGTCGTGCCCGGTGGACCGCTGACCGACCCTCCCAGCGCCGAGGCCCCCCGGAAGCTGTGGCATTCGAGCCCCGGAAGCTCGGGCAGGTGAGTGCCGTGCCGGTGATCCTCCATGTCGACATGGACGCCTTCTACGCCTCGATCGAGCTGTCCCGGCGTCCCGATCTGGTGGGCCGGCCGATGTGGGTGGGTGGGGCCGCCCGGGGGGTCGTGCTGTCGGCCAGTTACGAGGCCAGGGCGTGCGGCGTCCGCTCGGGGATGAGTTCCACCCGTGCCCGCCGGCTGTGCCCCACCGCGGTGGCGATCCCGCCCGACTTCGACACCTACGCCGCCACGTCCAAGGGCGTCTTCGCGATCTTCCGCACCGTCACCTCCCAGGTCGAGGCGGCGTCCATCGACGAGGCCTTCCTCGACATCACGGGAGCACTCCGGCGGCTGGGCGGCGACCCGGTGGCCATCGGCGAGCGGTTGCGGGCCCAGGTGGCCGACGAGCAGAGGGTGAGCTGTTCGGTCGGCATCGCCCCCAACAAGTTCCTCGCGAAGCTCGCCTCCACCCGCGCCAAACCCGACGGCCTGGTGCAGGTGCGCCCCGAAGACGTCATCACCTTCCTGCACCCGTTGCCGGTCGAGGCGATGTGGGGGGTGGGGGAGTCGACCGCGGCCGCCCTCCACAAGCTCGGGCTGACGAGTGTCGCCGACCTCGCCCACACACCCCGCACCACCCTCCACCGGGCCTTCGGGGCCACCCAGGGCACGCTGTTGCACGACCTCGCGTGGGGGCGCGACAGCCGCCGGGTGAGCGCCCTTCCGGCCGAGCGCAGCATCGGATCCCAGGAGACCTTCTCCCGCGACACCGACGACCCCGGGCTCATCGCCACCGAACTGTTGCGGATGAGCGCCCGCACGGCCGAGCGGATGCGGTGGGCCGGGGTGCTGGGACGCACCGTGAGCGTCAGCATCCGCTTCGCCGACTTCACCACCCTCACCCGGTCGTCGACGATGCGGGGGCTGAGCGACGTCACCGACGACATCCACGCGGCCGCGATGGCCGCCTACGCGAAGCTCAACCTGCAGCGGGCCCGCGTCCGGCGGGTGGGGGTGCGGGTCGAAGGGCTCGTCGACGGTGACCGGGCCTATCAGCAGCCGACTCTCGACACCCCGGAGCGGGGCATGCGCGAGGTGGAACGGGCCGCCGACGTGGCCGTTCAACGCTTCGGGCCGGGGGCCGTCCGGCGCGCCAGCCTGACCCGCCGCGACCGGCGTCCGGTGTCGAGCGCGGTCGACGAGATCGAGGGATGGTCATGAGCTGATAACGATCGTGAGAACGACCAACGGGTAGCTATCGCGGGTCATTCCCGCGACCTAAACTGGTGCTACTCGCAGGAACCGAAGGAGACGACGATGGCCCTCACGGATGAGGAGAGGCGGCAGCTCGCCCAGCTCGAAGCTTCTCTGGCCGCCGACGATCCCCACCTGGCCAGCACCCTGCGTGGTGCGCGTCCCAAGCGGGTTCCCGTTCGCCGGATCGTCGTCGCCACCGTGGGGTTGGCCGCGGGGATCGCCCTGCTCATCATCGGCATGCAGACCGACCCGCTGGTCAGCGTGCTCGGTTTCCTCGTCATGCTCGTCTCCTCGGTCGTCGCGGTCGGCACCTGGCACAACCCCGACCAGCCGCCGGGTTCACCTCGCCCCCGCCGCACTCCAGGCCACCGGCGTCCCCGCACCCCCCACCAGCGCTCGGGCGGCGACTTCATGAACCGGATGGAGGAGCGCTGGCGTCGACGCCGCGAGCAGGGTTTCTGATCCCTCGCCCCCGTCCCCGCCAGAGCGAGCGGGGAAGCACCAGCGCAGTCCACCGTTCCTGCCACGCGGCCTCGTCGAGCCAGTGCCTGCGGATCAGCCGCACGGCCGCCGCGAGGTCGGTCGTGTCCTCCGGCAGGGTCGCCCCATAGCGTGACACCTCCACCCGGTGCGCCACCCGCCGCAGCGTCGCGGCCGCGGTCTCGTCGCTCCGCGCGGCCAGCCGCTCGCCGATTGCCCGCGGCGACCCGTTGAGCCACCGTCCCCCGAGGTCGACGAAGCTGTCGCGGATCTCCCGCCAGGCCGCCTCGATCCGCTCGTGCTCGTCGCCCCGGGGCCTCCCCAGCCGGTACCTGCGCATCGACAGGCGCACGGTCATCGGTGCGACGAGCAGCAGCACGATCAGCAGCCCCGCGCCGGCCCCGCCGAGGATCCCCGCCCAGTTCGTGCCCGCCGGGCCCCCCGCCGGAGTCTCGGTGATCGGTGCCACCGGGGACGCCGACACCGACGCCTGGTGGCTCGGGCCGGTCGACGGCCCGGCCGACTCGGAGGTCGACGCGCTCGACGCCGGCTTCGGCGGTTGCAGGCTGGTGAGCGACGACCAGCCGGGCGCCGATGCCACGGCCGCCGTGGGCTCGAACCGCACCCACCCGTACCCGCCGAAGTACAGCTCGGGCCACGCGTGCGCGTCGCGGATGTTCACCTCGTAGTGGTTCCCCACCTTCGTTCCCGGGGCGAAGCCGACCGAGACGCGGGACGGGATGCCGACGATCCGCGCCATCAGCGCCATCGCCGAGGCGAAGTGGATGCAGTAGCCGCTGTGGGTCTTGGTGAGGAAGTTGACGAGGACGTCGTATCCGGTGCCGCCGGGGGCGTTGGTGTTGTAGGTGAACCTGCTGGGGTCGGTGAGGTACGCCTGGATGTCGGCGGCCTTGATCGCGTCGGTCGCGGCGCCCCGCGTGATCTGCCGGGCGAGGTTGACGATCACCTGGGGGACGTCGGCGGGCACGTACGACAGGATCTGCGAGTCGCGCGGAGGGATCCCCGCCTCCGCCTGGGAGAACTCGGCCGGGTTGGGCTCCTCGACCTCCGCCGTGACCGTGTAGGAGAGGTTGCGCGTGGCCTGCCGGCGTCCGGAGCCGTTGGTCGACAGCACCATGAGCGACGACGGGTCGTAGGCCCACTGCCCGCGGGCGTTGAACGACTCGGGGGCGTAGGGCGCGGGGAGGTACTCGCTGTCGAGGTTGTCGATAGTCACGTGGGTGGTCACGCGGACCTGCCCGGTCGCCGCTCCCGGCGCGGGGGGCAGCTGTCCGTTGAGCAGCGAGACGCTCGGCAGCTTCCACCCGCTGGCGTCGACCACGCTGAGCGTCGCCAGGCGCAGGTACACGGGTTGCCCGTTCGACGTCGTGTAGGTCAGCACGCGCCGGTTGATCGGCTGGTTGAGGTCCCTGGCCAGGTTGATGGTGGGGTCCTGCATCTGGATCGGCCCGTTGCCCGACCGGGTGCCGATCGCCGGGGTGTTGCCGAACATCGGGAGGGCCGAGCCGACCAGCAGGGTGATCGCCAGGGCGGGCACGCCGATGAGCAGCGCCATCCGCCACACCCCGAGTTGGGGACTGCCCCGGTGCGCCGTGTCGGTGTTGACGTTGCGGGTCCACTCCTCGTTCCGGTTGACGGCCTCCACCGCCAGCATGGCGAGGTAGCCGAGGGCCACCAGCACGAACTGCCACCAGGGCAGGTCGTCGGCGGTGGCCGTGACGGCCGCGATGACGTAGGGCGTCGCGAGGGGGGCCAGCGCCCACGCCGGGGCGGCGAGCGTGGCGACCATGAGGTCGGTGAGGACGACGAGCGTGGCGACGAACGCGACGAGCAGCCACCGGGTGGGGGCGTAGACGGTGAGCGGTGCCCCCTCGGTGCGCATCTGGGTGATGGCGCCGTCGAACACCCGGGTCAGGCCGATCGACACGCCCTTGGCCGTGCGGATCTGCACTTCGGTGAACCCGAGGACCGCGACGAGGACGGCGACCTGGGCCGCGTGCACGACGACCAGGCTGAGCCGGGCGAGGCGCAGGGCCGCCGCGACGAACACCAGCAGCCCGGCCAGCAGGGCCGACTGCCACCACACCGCGCCGTCCTCGGTGAGGGTGGTGAGCGGCACGGCGGACGCCGCCGCGGCCAGCCAGACCACGAGCGCCGTGCGCAGGATCGCCGCCGGGTTCATACCAGCGCCTCCTGCCCCAGGCGTTCCCAGGCCGCGCCCACGGTCATGCCCGCGCGCACCTCGACGACCCGCCAGCCCTGTTCGCGCAACTGCCGGATCGCCTGCACCTGCTCGGCTCCGGCGGCCAGCCCGGCCCCGACGAAGGACTCCGGGTGGAGGGCGAGCGCGAACCCCTGCGCCCGGGCCCGGCGGATCCGCTCGAGGCTGACGACGTCGTCGATGGTGAGCCGCCCGAGCACGGCGATCATGATCTCGCCCTCCCGCGTGGCCACCGACGCGTTGACCGCCGCGGAGAGCGAATCGGTGCGGTGCAGCGCCGCGTCCGTGAGCGCGATGAGCATCGCCTCCCGGCTGGTCACGGGGTCCTCGCTCCCTCCGGAGACGACACCGCCGGACGCGTCGATGAGCGCCACCCGGTAGCCCGCCCCGGTGAGGTGGCTGCAGACGGACGCCGCCGCGGACACCGCCCACTCGAAGGAGCCCTCCCGCCCCGCACCCTCGTGATGGGCCACCCGGTTGTCGAGGAGCACCGTCGCCGACGGCTCCCAGGCCTGTTCCTCCCGGCGCACCATCACCTGGCCCCACCGGGCCGTCGACCGCCAGTGCACCCGGCGCACGTCGTCGCCCTGCCGGTACTCCCGCACCAGCACGTCGTCCTGCCCCAGCCTCCCGACGTGCTGGGGGGCCGTGTCGCCGGCGCTCCCGGAGCCGCCGGCGTTGGTGAGCTGCGACAGGGGGACGACGTGGGGGGTGATCATCACCTCGTCGCTGCCCGCGAGGGTGCTGTCGAGGCGTGCCAGGCCGAACGGGTCGGCGGCGTGCACGACGAGGGGGCCGACGCGGAACCGGCCGCGCGAGAGGCCCATCAGCGGGTAGGTGATCCGGCGTTGCCACCGGCCGGTGAACTGGTGCACCGAGAATCGGGGACGCCGGCCGAGTTGCGCGGGCACGGCCTCCTCGAACTGCAGCAGGCCGACCGGCAGCGAGCCCGCCTTGGTGAGGGCGAGGGTTCCGGTGAGCCGGTCGCCGACGGGCGCCCGCGACGGCTCGATGCGCCGCTCGCTCCCCAGGCTGAGCCGCGTCCGGTGCACCTGGATCACCGCGGCGAGCGGCAGCACGACGAGCAGGACGCCGAGCCAGGCCAGGTCGGGTTGTCCCCACGCGCTCGAGGTCACCGTGACCGCGACACCGAGGACGAGGAAGAAGCGGCCTCGTCCGGTCAGGGTGGTCCAGGCTACGAGCAAGGCGTCACCGTCGGTCGGGGATCGGAACGGAGGCGACGATGTCGCTGACGACGCGGTCGACGGTGCGCCCGGCGAGCTGCGCCTGCGTGGACATCAGCACCCGATGGCCCAGCACCGCGGGGGCGATCGACGAGATGTCGTCGGGAATGGTGTAGTCGCGCCCGCTCATGGCCGCCCGCGCGCGGGCGATCCGCAGCAGGTGCAGGCTCGCCCGCGGGCTGGCGCCCAGGCGCAGGGCGCTGCTCGAGCGGGTCGCCGCGACGATGTCGACGATGTAGTCCTTCACCGCCGGGGCGACGTGGACGCGGCGGGTGGTCGCGATCAGCCGGTTGACGGTCGCGGCGTCGGTCACCGGCCGAAGGTCGTCGAGGGGATTGCTCGCCCCGTGCGACTCGAGCATGCTCAACTCCGCGGCCCGGGCGGGATAGCCCATGGTGATGCGGGTCATGAACCGGTCGCGCTGCGCCTCGGGCAGGGGATAGGTGCCCTCCATCTCGATGGGGTTCTGGGTGGCGACCACCATGAACGGGGCCTCGAGCCGGTGGGTGACCCCGTCGACCGACACGGTGCGCTCGGCCATCGCCTCCAGCAG
>JAJYQH010000104.1 GCA_021794705.1 Actinomycetes bacterium
GAAGTAGTCGCGGCTGCCGGCGATGGCGCGCTGGGAGGCGTCCACGAGGAAGCTCATCATCGTCACCGGCACCCGGGCCATGTTGACCAGCTGGATGAGCAGCACCATGGTGCCGACCGTGAACGCGCCCTGCGCCGTGCGGACGAAGATGATCGCGTAGATGCCGAAGAACATGAGGTTGAGGACGCCGCGCCGCAGGGAGTCCATCTCGTGCCACCAGCGCGACTGCTCGCGGGTCAGCCCGACGACGTTGGTGTAGTGACGCCGGAACAGGTCGAGTTCACGGCGCTCGGCGACGAAGCTGCGCACCACCCGGATCTGCTGCACCACCTCGGCGAACCGGCCGCCGGCCTCGTCGATGTGGGCGTTCTTGGTGCGCTCGATCCGCTGCCACTTGCGGCTGGTGAGCGTGGTGAGCCAGACGAACGCCGGGAACACGACGGCCAGCAGCACCGCCAGCGGCCACGAGTAGATGATGCTCACGACGAGCACCGCGCCGACGGTGAGCAGCATCGGGAAGAAGTTGTTCGCGAACCCGTTGAGGAACTGCGTGGTCTCGGTGATCGAGCGCTGCAGCCGGCTGATGATCCGCCCGGTGAGCTCGTTGTCGAAGTAGCGCTGCGGCAGGCGCATGAGCTTCTCGTAGTAGCGGGTCGAGAGGATCGTCCGCAGCCGCACCGCCATGAGGTCGCCGAAGTAGCCGCCGAGGTTGCTCACGAGGGTGTTGGCGAGATCGGTGACGAACAGCGCCACCGCGAGCAGCAGGATCTCGCGGACGTGGTCGCCGTGACCCGCCTGCGCGCTGACGACGAGGTCGGTGGCCCGGGAGATGATGAACGGCATCAGCAGCCCGGTGGCCGCGGTCAGCAGCGACGCGACGATGATGACGGCGTACGCGGGCCGGAGTTCGCGGGCGGACAGGACCATCCGAAGAAGTGAGCGCATGGGGTCTTTCGTCGCGGTCTCGGTGGGGTCGCGGAAGAACGTTCGACGTTTGCCACCGTAGTCGGTGGAAAACGTCGAACGCTAACGCCCGGGACTGCTCAGCCAGCGGCGCACCTGCTCGATCCGGGCGTCCACCTGCTCGGTCGTCGCCTGGGCCAGCGGAGGGCCCCCGCAGTGGCGACGCAGCTCCGCGTGCACGTGGCTGTGCGGACGCTGGGACACCCGCGCATACTGCGACACCAGCGAGTTGAGCTGTTTGCGCTTGTCACCGAGCACCCGGTGCAGGCTCTCCTCGGGGGCCACCCCCGTCCGCCGCTCGGCCCGCTGGGTGCGCGCGAGGTGCCGGGCCTGCCGGTCGCGCAGCACCCGGTCGATCTGGTCGGCGTCCAGCAGCCCGGGCAGGCCGAGGTAGTCGCGCTCGTCCTCGCTGCTCGGTACGGCGGCCATCCCGAACTGGTTCGACTCGAACATGACGTGGTCGAAGAGCGCCTCCGAGCCCAGTGCCTCGAAGCTGCCGAGCAGGTCGTCGGACGCCGCCTCGCGCCGGTTGGCCTGCTCGAGCAACTGGTCGTCGAGGGTCCACTCGTCGGGGGTCCTCGGCCGGCCGAGGATGTGGTCGCGCTGGCGCTCGAGCATCGACGCGTGGGCGAGGATCACCGGAACCGTCGGGAGGAAGACCGTGGCCAGTTCGCCCCGGCGGCGCGACCGGACGAACCGGCCGACCGCCTGGGCGAAGAACAGCGGGGTCGAGGTGGCGGTCGCGTACACGCCGACACACAGCCGCGGCACGTCGACCCCCTCGCTCACCATCCGCACGGCCACCAGCCAGCGGTCGTCGGACTCCGCGAACGCCTCGATCCGCTTGCTCGCCCCGGCGTCGTCGGACAGCACCACGCTCGGCCGGACGCCGGTGAGCTCGCCGAGGATCCGGGCGTAGGCCCGGGCCTGGTTCTGGTTGCTCGCGATCACGAGGCCGCCGGCGTCCGGGATGTGCCGGCGGACCTCAGTGAGCCGCCGGTCGGCGGCGTGCAGCACCGACTGCACCCACTCGCCGCGTGGGTCGAGCGCGGTGCGCCACGCCTGGGCGGTGACGTCCTTGGTGAGCAGCTCGCCGAGGTTGGCGCTGAGCTCGTCGCCGGCCTTGGTGCGCCAGCGCATCGGGCCGCCGTAGTTCATGAACAGCACCGGGCGCACGACGTGGTCGCGCAGCGCCTCGGCGTAGCCGTAGGTGAAGTCGGCCACCGACATGCGGGCGCCGGCGTCCGTCGGCTCGTAGCGGACGAACGGGATCGGGTTGTCGTCGGACCGGAACGGCGTGCCGGTGAGCAGCAGCCGACGGGCGGCGGGGGCGAACGCGTCGCGCACCGCCTCGCCCCAGCTCAGCGCGTCACCGGCGTGGTGCACCTCGTCGAGGATCACCAGCGTTCGGTGGTTGACGCAGCGCGCCTCGTAGTGGTGCACCCGGGCCGCGACCCCGGCGTAGGTGACCGCGACGCCGTGGAACTGCCGGCTGCGCCCGGCCCGCGAGCTCGAGCCGATGCCGGGGTCGATCTGGATGCCCACCTTCGCCGCGGCGTCGGCCCACTGCACCTTGAGGTGTTCGGTGGGCGCCACGACGATGACCCGCTCGACCGCGCGCGAGGCGAGCAGGTCGGAGGCCAGGCGCAGCGCGAAGGTGGTCTTGCCGGCGCCCGGGGTGGCCACCGCGAGGAAGTCGCGGGGCGACTCCCGGTGGTACTGCTCGACCGCCGCCGCCTGCCACGCCCGCAACCGGGACGCCGTCCCCCACGGGGCACGCCCGGGGAACGCCGGCGAGAGGTGCTCGAACGCCGACGTCATCGGCGCCCACCCGGCCGGGGCGCGCGCGGAGGCCAGTGTGAGGGGAAGCACATAGGACCACGGACTCTACCCGCTGACCCCCCGATCGACCCGGACGCCGGCGGCGTCCGGGTGCCGCCTGTCGCGACATCGGTGCTGGTCAGCGGCTGGATGGCCGGCACGAAAACGACCCCATAACGCAACGAGGACCCGGTCGGGGGTCCGGGTCCTCGTCGGGCTCAGCCCCGAGGGGCGAGCCTGTGCATCAACTGCACTCCGCAACTGTAAGGCATGACATGCCTGGTGCGAAATGGACGTCCGGCGTGTCACGTTGTGAGCGGGCGGTGGGACGCCCGGCCACCGTTACCGGTCACAGCATCGGCAGCACGAGGAACAGCGCGACGAGCGGGAGCAGGGTCGCCAGCGTCATCCGGTAGCGGTTGGCGACGCTGCCCTGGATCGCCAGCCAGGTGAGGGCCAGGCACAGCGACGCGAGCACGGTGAGGCCGATCGAGCCGGCGAGCGGGCGGCGCAGGCACGGTCCGACGGCAGGACAGGGGAGCCAGCTGGCGATGGCCAGGGAGCCGATGTCCAGAGTGACCGCGCCCCCGACGATGAGCGCGGTGAGGGCCAGGACGAACCGGGCCCACTTCGGCACCTCGACCCGCTCGTTGCTCACGCATCCCATCGTAGGGACCGTTCCTGTCCCCCCGGCAGCTGCCGGGGTCCGGACGCCGCTCAGCCCCGGTCGGCCCTCAGGTCGGGCAGCCCGGCCGGAGTGGCGGCACGGGCGGCGGGCTTGAGCCGGGGCATCACGGTGACCAGCACCATCGCGCCGACCATCGCCGCGCCGCCGATGACCATCCGCCACGAGACGACCTCGCCGCCGAAGAGCACGGCGAAGGTGGCGGCCCACACCGGCTCGCCGGCCATGATCACGGCGGCGGTCGTCGACTCGACGTACGACTGCGCCCAGATCTGCAGGAAGATCGGGATCGCCCCGGCGATGACCGCGAAGTAGAGCATCCAGGTCCACTGGACGCCGGTGTGCGGCGGGGTGATCCCGCCGGGCAGCGCCGCGACGAGGCAGATGAGCGCGACGACGACCAGCTCGACGTTGGTGAGCTGCAGCGCGGTGGCCGGCGAGGAGAAGCGGTCGACGGCGATGATGTGCCCCGCGTAGAGCACCGCGCTCACCAGGGTGAGTGCCTCCCCGAGCCGCGCGCTGCCCGCGAGCGAGCCGCTGCCGATGCTCAGCACGCCGAGGCCCACCGTCGCGAGCACCACCGCGACCCACGTCGCCTCGGGGATCCGCTCGCGCAGCAGCCAGGCGGCGAGGAACGGGGTGACGACGACGTAGAGCCCGGTGATGAAGCCCGACACGGACGCCGGCGTCCGGGCCAGCCCGTAGGTCTGCACCAGCTGGGCGACGCCGTAGATCGTCCCGATGACCACGCCCTGCACCAGCGTGCGCCGCGGCATCCGCCAGTGCCTGCGCGCCAGCACCCCGACCACCGCGGCCGCGACGACGAACCGCACGGCGAGCATGTCGGGCACCGGCACCTGGCCCACGAACGCCTTCATCGAGAAGAAGGTCGAGCCCCACAGCATCGCCATGAGCACCAGGCTCACCAGGGCGAGCACCTGGCGCCCCTGAGGATGGCGGCGGCTGGTCACCGGCGCAGCCTAACGCCGCCCGCCCGCCGGGCCGGACGCCGGGACCCGCGGCGTCCGTCGTAGGGTGTCGCCATGCGCGTGACCGTTCCCACTGCCGACCTCCGCGACCTCCTGTCCGACGACCTCCCCGAGGGCATCACGCTCGACCTGTGGCCGATGACCGACCCGCCCGAGGGACGCGTCGACCTCGCGGTGATGCCCTACCTCGTCGGCGCCGAGCTGCTGCGCGTGCTCGACGGGGCCGATGTCGGCTGGGTCCAGAGCCAGTCGCTGGGCTTCGACAACATCGAGAACTTCCTCCCGGCCGGCGTCGGGTTCAGCAACGCGGTCGGCGTCCACGAGGCCGCAACCGCGGAGATCGCTCTCGGGCTCATCCTCGCGGCGCAGCGCAACCTCGCCGAGCACGTGCTCGACCAGCAGCGGGCGGTGTGGCGTCCGCGGTTCGGGCCCGGGCTGCAGAGCCTCACCGCGCTCGTCATCGGCGTCGGGGGAGTGGGCGAGCTGATCGCCGATCACCTCGCGCGGTTCGGGATGGAGGTCGTGCGCTCGGCGTCCCGGGCCCGGACGGACGAGCGCGGGCGGATCCACGGTCCCGAGGAGGTGCCGGGGCTGCTCGGCACGGCCGACGTCGTCGTGCTCGCCACCCCGCTCAACCCCTCGACCAAGGGCTTCTTCGACGCTGCGCTCATCGGCCGGATGAAGCCCGGTGCCCTGCTCGTCAACATCGGCCGCGGCGCGCTCGTCGACACCGATGCCCTGGTCGCCGCCTGCCGGGCGGGACGGGTGCGGGCTGCGCTCGACGTCGTCGACCCCGAGCCGCTGCCCGCCGACCACCCGCTGTGGTCGGCTCCCGGCGTCCTCATTACCCCGCACGTGGGGGGCCGGTCGACGACGATGATCAACCGGGTCGCCGCCCTCGTCGCCCGGCAGATCCGGCACCTGGCCGCGGGCGAGCCGCTCGAGAACCCCGTCCCCGCGGTGATGCGCGAGGTCGCGCAGTAAGCGCACCCCCGCTTCGGCGCGGCGTACGACCTGATCGGCGCGGCGTACGAGTTGTGGGTTTCGGCCCGACATCTCGTACGCCGTCAGTCATGTCGTACGCCGACCGAGCCGGACGGGCGCGGCAGGGGCGAGGGCCTCGCCCCTGTGGCTGCGGGAGGGGCGGGGAACGGGACGGGGCCTGTCGTGCAGCCCCACTAGGCTGGCGTCCATGCGAGGAGCCGTCATCCATGCCCCCTTCGACGTCCGCGTCGAAGACCGCCCCGATCCCGTCGTCGTCGAACCCACCGATGCGATTCTGCGGGTCACCGCCGCCTGCATCTGCGGCTCCGACCTGTGGCCCTACCGCGGCATCAACGAGGTGAGCGAGCCGCGTCCGATCGGTCACGAGTACTGCGGCATCGTCGTCGAGGTCGGATCCGAGGTCACCACGGTGCAGCCGGGCGACTTCGTCGTCGGCGGCTTCTTCGCCTCCGACAACACCTGCCCCAACTGTCGGGCGGGCTTCCACAACGCCTGCGACCACATCGAGTCCTACGACGGGTGTCAGGCCGAGTTCCTGCGGGTGCCGCTCGCCGACGGGACGCTGGTGGCGACGCCCGAGCAGCCCGCCGCCGACCTCATCCCCAGCCTGCTCACGCTGTCCGACGTCATGGCCACCGGCTGGCACGCCGCGACGATGGCCAACGTGCAGCCCGGCATGACCGTCGCGGTCGTCGGTGACGGCGCCGTGGGCCTGTGCGGCGTCCTCGCGGCCAAGCAGAAGGGCGCGGCCCGGATCATCGCGATGAGCCGCCACCCGCAGCGCCAGGCGCTCGCCCGCGAGTTCGGCGCCACCGACATCATCGAGGAGCGCGACGAGGCCGGCGTCGAGGCCGTCAAGCGGCTCACCGACGGCATCGGCGCGGACGCCGTGCTCGAGTGCGTCGGCACCGGCCCGTCGATGCTGCAGGCGATCGGCAGCTGCCGGGCCGGCGGCATGGTCGGCTTCGTCGGCGTCCCGCACGGGGTCGAGCTGCCGATCCGGCAGATGTTCACCCGCAACGTGGGCGTGCGGGGCGGGATGGCCCCGGTGCGGGCCTACCTGCCTCAGCTCATGGACCTCGTCCTTGCCGGCGACATCCAGCCCGGGAAGGTGTTCGACCATCTGCTGCCGCTCGAGCAGGCCGCCGAGGGCTACGCGGCCATGGACGAGCGCCGGGCGATCAAGGTGCTGCTGACCCCGTGACCGTGCGCCCGTTCCGCCAGGTCGACGTCTTCGCGACGTCGGCGTTCACCGGCAACCCCCTCGCGGTCATCCACGACGCCGAGGGGCTCGCCGACGAGCAGTTGGCGGCGATCGCCCGCTGGACCAACCTCTCCGAGACGACGTTCCTGCTGCCGCCCACCGATCCCGCCGCCGATTACCGGGTGCGCATCTTCACGGGCACCGGGGAGCTCCCGTTCGCCGGGCATCCCACCCTCGGCAGCTGCCACGCCTGGCTCGAGGCCGGGGGACGTCCGCGCGGCGAGCACATCGTCCAGCAGTGCGGCGTGGGCCTGGTGCCGGTGCGCCGGGACGCCGACCGGCTCGCGTTCGCCGCGCCGCCGCTGCTCAAGTCCGGTCCGGTCGACCCCGCGCTGGGCTTCCGGGTGGTCGGGGCGCTCGGCTGCGACCCGGGCCGGGTCGTCGGCCTGTCCTGGATCGACAACGGTCCGGGCTGGATCGGCGTCCTGCTGCGCTCGGGCCGGGAGGTGCTCGACCTGCGTCCCGACCCCGCGCGGATGGCAGGGCTCAAGGTGGCGATCGCCGGGCCGACCGAGCCCGGCACCGGACACGACCTCGAGGTGCGGGCTTTCTACTGCCCGGACGACGCGGTGCTCGAGGACCCCGTCACCGGCAGCGCCAACGCCGGCCTCGCGCTGTGGCTCATCGACGCGGGCATTCTCCCGAGCCATTACGTCGCGCGGCAGGGCACCTGCGTCGGCGCCGACGGCAGGGTCCGGGTCGAGCGGGTTGGCGACGCCACGTGGATCGGCGGTGCCGTGCGCACGGTCGTGAGCGGCACGATCGGAGCGTGACCGGCGTCCACGACCCCGGGTCGAGGCTCAGGAGTTCGTGCTCGCCGACTGCGCGGCGCCCAGGTCTGCGTTCTCGGTGATGCTCAGGCCCTTGCCGGCCGCGGCCGACTCCACCTGCTTCACCAGTCCGTCGACGCCGCCGAGGCCGGACACGTTCCCGGTCAGCAGTTGGCCCTTGAGGCTGGACAGCCGGGCGTCCAGCCGCCCGAGCGGGGCCACGAGCGCCGTGCACAACGCCGGGCTCGCCTCGGCGTTCTTGTAGGCGTTGTCGATGAGCTTCGCGTCGACGAGCGCGACCGCGCCGGCCTTCACCAGCGCGGTGAGCCGGCCCTTCGCGCCCTTGTCGAAGGACCCCGCCTTGTAGGGCAGGTAGATCCAGTGGTGGAACGTGCCCGCGGCCAGGCCCACGTCGGCGACGAACCGGGTCTTGGCGAAGTCGCGGGTGTTGCTCGTCGGGCACGGGCCGGACGCCGTGCTTCCGGCCGAGGCGGTGCTCGACGCCGTGCCCGCGACCGTCGCGCCGGCTGAGGGCGTGCTGCCACCGCAGGCGGACAGGGCCAGGGTGGCGACGATGACCGGCGCGAGCGAGGTTCTTCCGAGATGATCCATTCGGCTCCGATCCGGGAACCGCCGGCGGGCGGCCGGCGGGTGCTGGTCTCTCATTGAACGGGCCGGGCGGCCGGAGCGCAATGGGCCCGGGTCATCCGCTGTCGGCATGGTCGCCGCCGCGGGTGGCCGAGCGGTCAGCCCTCCCAGTCGACGCGGATGCCAAGGGCGCCGGCCAGCTGGTCGGTGAGCGCCAACAGATCGGTCGGGGCTATCGTCGCCCCCGCGAGCCCGCCCACGCCGCGCAGGCCGTCGAGCCGGCAGCCGGCGATCCGCACCCGCTGGCAGTGCGCCTGACTGAACTCGACCGTGCTGAGGTCGCACCCCTCGAAGCTCACGTCGTGCAGCTGGGCCTCGACGAGGTCGGCGCCGGTGAGCGTGCATCCCTCGAACCGCACCCGGGTGAACTGGACGAAGCGCAGGTTGGCGAAGTCGAGGACACAGCCGGTGATGACGGCGTCCTCGACGATGCATCCGGCCAGCACCACGCCGGTGAGCCGGCAGCGGTCGAGGTGGACCCGCCGCCACAACGACTCGACGAACCGGGAGTTGGCGAGGTCGACCCCCTCCAGGGCGACGTCGACCAGCGAGGAGCGGTGCCAGTCGGTGTCCGCGAGGCTGCCGCCCGTGAACCTGCTGCCGCTGATCTCGGCGAACTCGGCCGCCTCGCCGGGGAGGGCGATGTCGGGGATGACGGCGTCCTCGATCATGAGGTCGCCCGCGAACTCCTCGGGCCCGATGGTCCGGGGCCGGAGGGCCTCGCCCAGACGCAGGTCGTGCGGGGGCTTCGGTTCGTTCTTCCTCGCCGGGGCCATGGCCGGACTCTACTTCCCGGGTCGAGTCGAGGACGCCGGGGCGCCTCGTATTCGACCCCACCCGCTCGCCGCCATACCCCGCCGGATTACCCTCATATATGGCAACGCTGCTGATTCTGGGGGCCGGAACCGCCGGCACCATGCTGGCCAACAAGCTCCGCAGGGAGCTCTCCGACGACTGGTCGATCACCGTCGTCGACCAGGACAACCGGCACGACTACCAGCCCGGATACCTGTTCATCTCATTCGGCACCTACGCGCCCGGTCGCGTCACCAAGGAGCGCTGGGCCCAGCTTCACGAGGGCATCGAGACGGTCGAGGGGCGGATCACCGGGGTCGACCCGGACGCCCGCACCGTCTCCCTCGCCGACGGGCGGACGCTCGGCTACGACTGGCTGGTCATCGCGACCGGAACCCGCATCCACCCGGAGATGGTCGCCGGCCTCACCGACGAGCGCATCTGGCACAAGAAGGCGTTCGACTTCTACACGCTGGGCGGATCGATCGCACTGCACGACGCGCTCGAGAAGTTCCAGGGCGGACGCCTGCTCGTCCACATCGCCGAGATGCCGATCAAGTGCCCGGTCGCGCCCCTCGAGTTCGCGTTCCTCGCCGACGACTACTTCCGGCGGCGCCGCATGCGGCACAAGGTCGACATCACCTATGTCACGCCTCTCGACGGCGCCTTCACCAAGCCCGTCTCGTCGAGGGCGCTCGGCAAGCTCATGGTCGACAAGAGCATCCGACTGGCCACCGACTTCGACGTCGAGGCCGTCGACCCCGCCACCTCGGAGCTCACCAGCTTCGACGGACGCCGGTTGCCCTTCGACCTGCTCGTGACCATCCCGCCGCACAAGGGTGCCGACTTCCTCGTCGGCGGCAAGCTGGCCGACGCGATGGGCTTCGTCGAGGTCGACAAGACCACCCTGCGGTCGGTGCACTACGACAACGTGTTCGCCGTCGGGGACGCGACCAACGCACCCACGTCGAAGGCCGGCGCGGTCGCCCACTTCGCCGCCGAGCAACTGGCCGAGAACCTGCTGCAGGCCTTCGCCGGCGAGCCGATGACGCACGAGTTCGACGGGCATGCCAACTGCTTCATCGAGTCGGGGGCCCGCAAGGCGCTGCTCATCGACTTCAACTACGACACCGAGCCGCTCAGCGGGGTCTTCCCGGCGCCGGTCGTCGGGCCGCTCCGGCTGCTGCGGGAAAGCCGCGTCAACCACCTCGGCAAGCTCGGCTTCGAGCAGATCTACTGGCGGATGATCCTGCCCGGCCGGCCGATCCCCGGGATCCCCGTGACCATGTCGATGGCCGGCAAGGTGCCGGCGGCCCAGACGAAGGACAAGTGACATGCCCACCAACACCATCGAGAACTACACGTTCCAGTGCAACGACGAGGGCTTCTTCACCAACCGGGACGACTGGAGCGAGCCGCTCGCCGAGATCCTCGCCGAACTCATCGGCATCGACCACCTCACCGAGGCGCACTGGAAGGCGCTGCGCTTCATGCGCGACGACCAGGCCGCGACGGGGGCGACGCCGACGCTGCGGCGGATGCAGATGGCGGGCGGCTTCGACGTCAAGGAGTTGTTCCAGCTGTTCCCGGGCAAGCCG
>JAJYQH010000034.1 GCA_021794705.1 Actinomycetes bacterium
ACCTCGCCGCGGACCCGGCCCTCGCCGCCCTGGTCGCCCGGGCCCCCGGACGCCGGGTGCCGCGCACCGTCGACCCCGCCGAGTTCGCCGTCCGCGCCGTGCTCGGGCAGCAGGTGTCGACCGCCGCGGCCCGGACCCACGCGGGGAGGCTGGTCCGGCGCTTCGGGGAGCGCGTGACCGACCCGGCCGGCGGCCTCACCCACCTGTTCCCCACGTCAGCCACCCTCGCCGGCCTGGGCCCCGGAGACCTCGCCATGCCGGCGTCCCGGGTGGCGACGCTCACGGCGCTCGCGAGGGCCCTGGCCGACGGGACCCTCGACCTGTCGCCGGGGGCCGACTGGGCCGCCGCCCGCGCGGGGCTGGGCGCGATCGCCGGGGTCGGGCCCTGGACGGTCGAGATCGTCGCCATGCGGGCTCTCGGCGATCCCGACGCCTTCCCGGCGTCCGACCTCGGGGTCCGCCGCGCGCTCTCGGCGCTCGTGGACGAGCGGCCCGACCCGTCGCGCTGGCGGCCCTGGCGCAGCTACGCCACCCAGTACCTGTGGGCCACCCTGCCCCACCCCATCAACGACCTGCCGACCGCCACCCACGTACGAGGAGACCGCGATGACCAGAGCGACCGTTGAGCCGAGCACGAGGGGGCGCCGGCACCGCGTGGTCGGCTCGCCCGTCGGGCCGTTGACCCTCGTCGTGGACGGGTCGGACCGGCTCGTCGGGCTCTACCTCGACGCGCAGCGGCACCGCCCGGCCGATGCGGAGTTCGGGGAGCCCGACGACACCGCCGCGGCCGAGGCGGCGCGGCAGCTCGAGGAGTACTTCGACGGCCGCCGCGCCCGGTTCGAGCTCGACCTGGCTCCCCGCGGCACCGCCTTCCAGCAGCGGGTCTGGGAGGCGTTGGCCCACATCCCGTCGGGCTCGACCATCACCTACGGCGAGCTGGCGGCGTCCCTGGGCCTGGCGCCCGGCGCGAGCAGGGCGGTCGGGGCGGCCGTCGGACGCAACCCGATCGGCATCGTCGTCCCTTGTCATCGGGTGATCGGCCGCGACGGGACGCTCACCGGCTACGCGGGCGGCCTCGACCGCAAGCGCTGGTTGCTCGAGCACGAAGGCGCCCTCGGGGACGCCGACGGCGGCCAGCCCGCGCTGCCCAGCGCTCAATAAAGCACCGTGGCCAGTTCGCCCACGGTGCGGAACCCGACGCGCTCGTAGAGCCGTCGCGCGCGGGTGTTGTAGTCGTTGACGTACAGGCTCACCGTGGGCCAGCGGAGCCGGCACATCTCGACCACGGCGGCCATCGCCGGGATGGAGAGCCCCTTCCCCCGCAGGCCGGGTTTCAGCCAGACACCCTGCACCTGGCAGACGCTGCCGAGGGAGGAGCCCACGTCGCTCTTGAAGATCACCTCGCCGCGCTCGTCGACGATGCCGAACGCCCGCCGCTGCTCGATGAGCGAGCGGACGTAGCGCGCGTAGCTTCCCGAGGCGTCGAGCGGGGTGACTCCGACCTCTTCGGTGTACATCGCCACGGCGGCGCGGTAGTAGGCGTCGAAGTCGGCCATCGTCATCTGCCGCACCCGGGGGTCGGGGTCGCAACTGGCCGGCCGCTCGATGACCATGAGCGGCTGGTGCGGGCGGATGTCGCGGGCCTGCCCCCACGAGTCGCCCCACCGCTCGCTCAGCACGCCGTGCAGCAGCGCCACCTGGGTGGCGTTGCCCATGATCGCGGCCGCGCCCCGGCGGCGTCCGATGCGCTCGGCGAAGGCCGCGGCGATCGTCTGGTCGAGGCCGACCGGCACGACGTTGCTGCCGACGTGGCAGAGCGACACGAGGTTCTCCCCGCGTTCGTACCCCCAGATCGTGCAGCCCATCCGCACCGGGTCGAGCGCGAACGCGTCGATGCGGGCGGCGACGAAGAGGTTCTCGACCGGGTCGGTCGACAGCAGGCGGAGCGCCCGCTCACGATCGGCCTGGGCCAGCTGGCGGACCAGCGCCCCGGGCTCAGCCGACAGCGACGTCTGGCGTGCCGACCGCGTCCATATCGGCCGCAAGACGATTCGCCTCCTCGATGAGGGTCTGCACGATCTCCTCCTCGGGGACGGTCTTGACGACCTCGCCCTTGACGAAGATCTGGCCCTTGCCGTTGCCGGACGCCACCCCGAGGTCGGCCTCCCGGGCCTCCCCGGGACCGTTGACGACGCAGCCCATCACCGCGACGCGCAGCGGGACGGTCATCCCTTCCAGTCCCTTGGTGACGTCCTCGGCGAGCTTGTACACGTCGACCTGGGCGCGACCGCAGGACGGGCAGGAGACGATCTCGAGGTGCCGGGGACGCAGGTTGAGCGACTCGAGGATCTTGATCCCGACCTTGACCTCCTCGACGGGCGGGGCGGACAGCGAGACGCGGATGGTGTCTCCGATGCCCTCCGACAGCAGGTGGCCGAACGCGACGGCGCTCTTGATGGTGCCCTGGAACGCGGGGCCGGCCTCGGTGACGCCGAGGTGCAGCGGGTAGTCGCACGCCTGCGAGAGCTTCTCGTAGGCGCGGATCATGACCACCGGGTCGTGGTGCTTGACCGAGATCTTGAAGTCGTAGAAGCCGACGTCCTCGAACAGCGAGGCCTCCCACAGGGCCGACTCGACGAGCGCGTCGGCGGTCGGAGCGCCGTGCTTCTGCAGCAGCCGCTTGTCGAGGGAGCCGGCGTTGACCCCGATGCGGATCGAGACGCCGGCGTCGGTGGCCGCCTTGGCGATCTCGGCGACCTTGTCGTCGAACTGGCGGATGTTGCCGGGGTTGACGCGGACGCCGGCGCACCCGGCGTCGATCGCGGCGAAGACGTACTTCGGCTGGAAGTGGATGTCGGCGATCACGGGGATCTGTGACTTCTTCGCGATGATCGGCAGCGCGTCGGCGTCGTCCTGGCTCGGGACGGCGACGCGGACGATGTCGCAGCCGGCCGCGGTGAGCTCCGCGATCTGCTGCAGGGTGGCGTTGATGTCGGTGGTTTTCGTGGTGCACATCGACTGGACCGAGATGGGGGCGTCCCCACCCACCTCGACCTTGCCGACCCGGATCTTGCGCGTCGGGCGACGCGGGGCGAGCGTCGGAGCCGGAAGTGAGGGCATTCCCAAACCAACAGTCATGGGTCCAAGACTAAGCCAGCCGGGCAATCCGTCCCACCGCGCCCGCGGCGGGGCGCCGGGTCAGCCGAGTTGCAGCGGGCTGACGATGTCGGCGACCACCAGCACGAGCCCGCTGATCAGCAGGAACCCGCCGACGACGTAGGCGACCGGCAGCATGCGGGCGGTGTCGACGTGGCCGGGGTCGGGACGGTGGAACACCCGGGCCGCGGCCCGCTTGAGCCCCTCGTAGAGCGCGCCGGCGATGTGGCCGCCGTCGAGCGGCAGCAGCGGGACGCAGTTGAGCAGGGCGACGAACAGGTTGACCGAGCCGAGCATGAGGAACCACGACGCCACCCGGTCGCCGAGACTGAGACCCGGCATCGTGGCGATCTCGCCGGCCACCTGGCTGGCGCCGACGATGCTGATCGGGCCGTTGGGGTTGCGCTGGTGGCCGGTGACCACGTCGGCGGCGACGTTCCACACGGTCACGGGGAAGCGGGCGAGGGCGACGACGGACTGCTCGGTCATCGTCCACATCTGCTGCGCGGTACCGCCCAGGCCGGGGTGGACGAGCTGCTGCCCGGGCCCGACGCCGAGGAAGCCGGCCTCCACGGTGCGGCTGGGGTCGAGCCGGTCGGGAACGCCGGTCGTCATCGTGTGCACGGTCGGCAGGGTGACCCGGGAGCCGTTCCGGTCGACGACGATGACCGCCGCGTTCGACCGGTTGGCCCGGATGAGGTCGCTGAGCTGCGTCCAGCTCGTGAGCCGCTGTCCGTTGAACGAGACCAGGGTGTCGCCGGGGCGGATGCCGGCCAGCTTCGCCGGGCTGGCGGGGTCGGATGCCGTGCACGTGCGGTCGGTGCGGGCGGCGGGAATGACGCACTGGCTCACCGACGTGACGGTGAGGGTCGGCTGGTAGCTGCCGAAGAGCTGGTTGACGCCGAGGAAGATGAGGAAGGCGAGCAGGAAGTTCATCGCCGGGCCGCCGAACATCACGATGATCTTCTGCCACGTCGGCTTCTCGTAGAACAACCGCCCGTGGTCGGCCGGCGTGATCGTCTCGTACTCGGCCTCGCGCGCCATGGTGGCGAGCCGGGTGACGGGGCCGGCCGTCTCGACGGCGCCGGGGGGCGCGTCCGGGGCGGGCGGGTACATGCCGACGAGCCGGACGTAGCCGCCCAGCGGGATCGCCTTGACCCCGAACTCGAGCTCGCCGCGGCGTCGCGACCACAGGGTCTTGCCGAAGCCGATGAAGTACTGCGTGGTCTTGACGCCGAACAGCCTGGCCGGGATGAGGTGCCCGAGTTCGTGCAGCGCGATCGAGGCCATGAGCAGCGCGAAGAACAGCACCGCCGAGACGATGACGAGCAGCGTCGTCATGCGAAGACCCCCTCGGCGACGAGGTCGCGGGCCCGCGCGCGTCCCCAGGCGTCGGCTGCGAGCACGGCCTCCAGCGACAGGTCGTCGTCGCCGACGTGACCGTGCGGGCCGGCGTCCGACAGGTGCTCGTCGACCACCCGGGCGACGGTGTCGACGATGCCGAGGAAGCCGATCCGCCCGGCGCAGAAGGCGTCGACGCACTCCTCGTTGGCGGCGTTGAACACGGCCGGGGCGGTGCCTCCCGCGGTGCCGCAGCGCCGGGCGAGGTCGACGGCCGGGAACGCGTCCCGGTCGAGCGGCTCGAAGGTCCACGACTGGGCGGCGGTCCAGTCGACCGGACGGGCGGCGTCCGGCAGCCGCTCGGGCCAGCTGAGCCCGAGCGCGATCGGCAGGCGCATGTCGGGGGGCGAGCACTGGGCGATCGTCGAGCCGTCGTGGAACTCGACCATCGAGTGCACGATCGACTGGGGGTGCACGACCACCTCGATGTCGTCGAGGTCCACCCCGTAGAGGAGTCCGGCCTCGAGCAGTTCGAGGCCCTTGTTCACCAGGGTGGAGGAGTTGATCGTGATGACCCGGCCCATCGACCAGGTCGGGTGCGCCATCGCCTGCTCGGGGGTCACCGAGGCGAGCTCGTCGCGGCCGCGCCCCCGGAAGGGGCCGCCGGACGCGGTGAGGATGAGGCGGCGGACCTCGGACGCCCGACCGGCCCGCAGGGCCTGCGCGAACGCGGAGTGCTCGGAGTCGACCGCCACGATCTGCCCGGGCTTCGCGGCCCGGGTGACGAGGACGCCGCCGATGACCAGCGACTCCTTGTTGGCGAGGGCGAGGGTGGTGCCGGCGTCCAGCGCCGCGAGGGTCGGGAGCAGGCCCGCGGACCCCGTGATGCCGTTGAGCACGACATCGGCCGGCATCCGCGCCACCTCGGTGGCTTTGTCGGGGCCGATGAGCAGGCGCGGCAGGCGGAAGGCTCCCTCGGACCAGCCGCGGCGGCGCGCCTCGGCGTAGAGGGCGAACTGGAGGTCCTGGGCGCTGGTGGCGCGGGCGAGGGCGACGACGCGCGGCTCGACGTCGAGCACCTGCCGGGCGAGCAGTTCGACATTTCCGCCGCCGGCCGCCAGGGCGACGACGCGGAACTGGTCGCGACGCGACGAGATGACGTCGAGGGCCTGGGAACCGATCGACCCCGTGCTGCCGAGGATCACCACGTCGCGCATGGACGCCATTGTTCCACGGGGTCCTGGGGCCGACCTGTGCGCCGCCAGGACGCCGGCGGCGTCCGATTGGGCCGTCACGTATGCTCGGCATGTGCAATTAGGGGTCGCCCACGTGCTTCTTCTGGGGCCCCAGTGGTTGAGCCCCGACTGGCTGCTGAACCACTTCGGCGACGCCATGATCTGGATCAGCCTGGTCATCATCTTCATCGAGTGCGGGCTGTTCTTCCCGTTCCTGCCCGGCGACATCCTGCTGTTCTTCATCGGGCTGTTCATCAAGCGGGCGGAGGCCGGCCAGGTGGGCCTCAACCTCAACCTGTGGCTCGCCTGCCTCATCGTGAGCGTCGCCGCGTTCGCCGGCAATGTCGTCGGCTACGAGATCGGCCGGGGGCTGGGACGCCGGCTCTACCAGCGCGACGGGCGGATCATCAAACGCCGCCACCTCGACCAGACCCGGCAGTTCTTCGACCTCTACGGCAACCGCTCCCTGGTCATCGGCCGGTTCGTGCCGGTGGTGCGCACCTACGTGACGGTCGTCGCCGGCGTCACCCGGATGGGCCGGCACCGCTTCTGGACCTGGTCGGCGGTGGGTGCCGTCGCCTGGGCCACCGGGGTGACGCTCGTGGGCTACCTGCTCGGGAACATCACGTTCCTTCAGCAGAACATCGAGATCGCCCTGTTGCTCGTGGCCGTGGTCCCGTCCATCCCCATGCTGGTCGAGTGGTCGCGCGCCCGCAAGCAGCTGGCGGCCACCGCGGCGGCCGAGGAGACGGCACCCTCGGACTAGGGTTGATCCATGATCGAGACGACCCGGCGCGACGGTGCGCCCAGTGATGACACGCGACCCGACAAGTCCGCAGGCACGGCCGATCCGCTCGCGGGCTTCGCCCGGGTCGACCCGTCGCAGGCGGGGGTGGACGCCGACGGCCTGGTGGCGTTCCTCGAGGCGCAGGCGGATGCGGGTCTCGACGTCCACTCGTTCGTCATGCTCCGTCACGGAGCCGTGCTCGCCGAGGGCTGGGCGGCGCCCTACCTGCCCACCAACCGCCAGTTGCTGTACTCGCTGAGCAAGACGTTCACGAGCGCCGCGGCCGGCATCGCCGTGAGCGAGGGCCTGTTCGGGTACGACGACCTGCTCGTCGACCACTTCCCCGACCTCGCCGACGGCGCGAGCGAGAAGGCCCGCACCATCACGGTGCGCAACGCGCTGTCGATGGCCACCGGCCACACGACCGACCAGTACCCGATGGGCGGTCCCCTCACCCGGGCCAGCCTGCGCGGCCTGTTCGTCCCCGGCCCCGACGGCGAGCCGGGCGTCACCTTCGCCTACAACCAGCTCGCCACCTACTCGGTGGCCCGGATCGTCGAGCAGACCAGCGGTCTCCCCCTGCTCGACTTCCTCAACGACCGGCTGTTCTCCACGCTCGGCATCACCGAGGCCGGCTGGGGGCGTGACGACGAGGGGCTGGCGCTCGGCTTCAGCGGCCTGCACCTGCGCACCGGCTCGATCGCGAGCTTCTTCCAGCTGCTCGCCGACGGGGGCGTGCGTGACGGCGTCCGGTTGCTGCCGGAGGAGTGGATCGCCGAGCACCGGCGCAAGCAGGTCGAGACCGCGGGCGAGGGCAACCCGGACTGGTCGCAGGGCTACGGCTGGCAGTGCTGGATCGCCAGGCACGGCTACCGCGGTGACGGCGCCTACGGGCAGTACGGCATCATCCTCCCCGAGCACGACGTCGTCATCGCGATGACCGGCGAGCAGGACGACATGCAGCGGCTGCTCGACCTGGTCTGGCAGCACGTGCTGCCGGCCATCGACCGCGAGGGGTCCGCGGACGCCGACCGGCGCCTGGTCGACTGGCTCGGGGGCTGGTGGATCGACCCGCTGAGCGGGGACGCGCCCGGGTCGGCGTCCGGCGACGACGGCATGGGCGGCCGCCTCGACATCGACGGCGACTCGCTCACGTGGACCGACCGCGACGGCGTCGTCAACCAGTCGCCCCTGGGCGTCGACGAGAGCTGGACGCTCGACACGTGGACCTGGCCGACCGGCAGCCTCGATGTGGCCCTCAGCGCGGCGGCCACCGGCGACGGGGCCACGGTCGTGCGGGTGATGGTGACCTCGACCCCGCACAGCTTCACGTGGACCCTGCGTCCCGGGGAGCCCACCGGCTTCGCCTGGCGCTTCGCCCCGCTCCACGGGGCCGGCCCACAGCAGTTGGCGTTGGCATGACGTCGTCCCCGCACTCGCTGTTCGGTCCCCAGACGGAGATCGAGACGCTCGACGAGTTCGACGCGGTGGTGGGTGCGGGGCTGGACGAACGCGTGGTGCAGTCGCTCGACCTGCGGCACCGGTCGAGGGTGCTGCGCGCCACCTCGGTGCGCAACACCCTCTTCCTCGGCTGCCGTTTCGAGCCCGGCGTCGACGACGACCTGCACGACCGGGGGGCCCTGCTCTTCCCCCGCCTGCCCGACCTGCCGTTCAACCCGTACCAGCCGCGGCTCTACGACGCCCGCGACCTGTACGACGCGGTCTACAAGGGACGCCGCTACGAGGACAGCATGGATGCGCGCACCTACGCGTGGTCGCGCAGCCCGGAGACGAGCGACCGGTTGTCGTCGACGCTGGCCGCCAGCCTGCACGACCACGCCATCACCGACGCGCTCGACGAGCTGTTCCGCGACCGGGTCGACCCCGCCCTCACCGTGGGCATCATGGGCGGCCATGCCACCCTGCGGGGCGACCCCACTTATCGGCAGGCCGCGGAACTCGCCGAGCAGCTGGCGTCCCGCGGGCGCACCGTCATCACCGGCGGCGGCCCGGGCGCCATGGAGGCGGCGAACCTGGGCGCCCGACTGGCCGGGCGGCGGGGGGACGTCGGCCGGGCGCTGTCGGCCCTGCGCGCCGTGCCCGACTTCCGCCGGAACATCACCCGCTGGGCGGACGCCGCGCTCATGGTGCTGGAGAGCGTCGACCACCGGCCGGACGCCCCGCTGAGCATCGGCATCCCCACGTGGTTCTACGGGCACGAGCCGCCCAACGTGTTCGCCACCCACATCGCGAAGTTCTTCTCCAACGCCCTCCGCGAGGACACCCTGCTCCACCGGTGCCGCGGCGGCATCGTCTACCTCCCCGGCGCGGCCGGCACCGTGCAGGAGATCTTCCAGGCCGCCACCGGCAACTTCTACGCCCCGACCCCGCACGACGTGGCGCCGGTCGTGCTGGTGGGCGTCCGCTACTGGACCGAAGCTCTGCCCGCGTGGCCGTTGCTCGAGGCGCTGGGCGCGGGACACTTCATGGCCGCCCACGTGCACCTCGTCGACACGCCGGACGAGGCGGTGTCGACGCTGATCGGCTGAGCCGGAGCTTCGGCGACCCGGGTCCTCCTGATCCCCGCTCTAGCTCAGGGGTTGGTGACGGCGACGGCCGAATGGCCACCACCGGGCGGGAAGAGGGAGAGCAGGGCACTCGCTGGCCAGCAGGGCTGCCGGATCAAGGCTCACGCGCCTACGTCAGGGTGAGCAGCGAATCATGCGCCAGCCATCTGGGTGCGTCCACAGTGCCACGATCGGGCCCGGTCCAGGTGGCACATACCTCGGCAGTACCCAGACATGGGTGAGCCCATCCGGGACGACGAGTCCGGGTACCTCGCGACCAAGCATGACGATCTGCTGCTCAATGCTGAATGGAGTCCCGGTGGACGCGGCGACGACGGCGTGTCGCTCGTCGGCGTCTGATTGCTGCAGCTTCCTGACGTGCTTCAGCCCGGTGGCACTCGCGAAGACCGAATCGATCCACCCTTGAACACTGGTGGGTCCAGCCCCGGTGGGCGGCTCGCTCTTCGGGAAGTAGTAGGCGACGTCCCCGGAGGCGCTTGCACCCTCGTACTCGTGCTTGGTCAAGTGTTCGACTCCAAGGGATCGCCCGAGATTGAAGACAGAGCGCAGGCGTTGGTCCGCATCGGGGGGTAACCAGACATTCTCGAAGTCGAGGTTCACCCGCCCCAGTGCGCGGCAGGCATCGATCAGGTCAGGCACCTCTCGCCGTACGCGATGGCCCTTCGCTCTATGGGCAAGCGCCAACGACCAGGTCCCCGACCCCTCCTTCAGCGGAATCTGGTGATGATCCGGCTGGCCGAACAGATCGCCCCAGGTCGCCATGAGCGTTGCGTCCGCGTCGAGCCAGACGTCACCGACCCCTCGCCTTCCGTCCGCGTACTCAATGGTGAAGTCGAGTACGGCTGAACTTGCCGAAAGGTCCGACACGTTGCCCTGGTCACCCACCCATGCCCGGACGACGGGAATGACGTACTGCTCAGCCAAGTGGGCGGGGTTGGCTGTGTAGTCCGGCGCGGAGGACGTCATGCCGTGACAATAAGAACCGCAAGCGGGGGCGTTCAAGCCTCTGTCGACCTCAGGGCGAGAAGGCGGCTTCAGGCCGCCGCCCGAGGGGCCGGACGTCCCGAGGCGTCGATGAGGATACTTCGACCACCAGTGACCAGGTAGAGGTACCCGTGCGGACTCCGCCAGATCAGCACCCCGGGTAGCGGTTGCTTGAGCGACCAG
>JAJYQH010000111.1 GCA_021794705.1 Actinomycetes bacterium
AGATCGTGGTTCCGAGCCACGGCCCGACCCTTTAGGAGAACCCCATGCTCGGCGAGATCATCGTCCTCATCATCCTCGGCGCCATCTTCGGCGCCCTCGCGCGGCTGTTCATGCGCGGCCGCCAGGACATCGGCATCGTCTGGACCATCATCCTCGGCATCCTCGGAGCGATCGTCGGTTACTGGATCGCCGCCGCCCTCGGCGTCGCCTCCACCAAGGGCATCGACTGGATCCGCGACATCATCTCGATCCTGGCCTCGATGGTCTTCATCGCGATCTACATGTCGATCCGCGGACGCGGCCGGGCGCGCGTCTGACCCATCCCACGCCGAACGGCGCCGTCCCCCCACGGGGCGGCGCCGTTCGCGCGTCCAGCCAGGGCCGTGGCCGGCCGGTCACACCAGCTTGCGGTCCGTGGCCCACTTGGTGAGCTGATGCCGGTTCGACAGTTGGAGCTTGCGCAGGACGCTGGACACGTGGGTCTCGACCGTCTTGATCGAGATGAACAGCTCCCGGGCGATCTCCTTGTACGAGTAGCCGCGGGCGATCAGCTTGAGCACCTCGCGCTCCCGCTGGCTCAGCCGGTCGAGGTCCTCGTCGATGCTCGCGACCTCGATCGAGCCGGAGAACGCGTCGAGGACGAATCCCGCCAGGCGCGGGGAGAAGACGGCGTCCCCGGTGGCCACCCGCTGGATCGCCTCGAGCAGGTCGCTGCTCGAGATCGACTTGGTGACGTAGCCTCGTGCGCCGGCCCGGATCACCCCGATGACGTCCTCGGCGGCGTCCGACACCGACAGCGCCAGGAAGCGTGTGCCCGGTGCGCGGGTGCCCACCTGCTTGATGACCTCCCCCCCGCCGCCGCCGGGCAGGTGGACGTCGAGGAGCACGACGTCGGGCTGCAGGGTGACGATCGCGCGCACGGCGGAGGCGACGTCTTCGCCCTCCCCCACGATCCTGACGCCCGGGAAGCCCTCCGGCCCCGGACCGCCGGTGCCGATCTCGTGCTTCACGCCGGCCCGGAACATCGCGTGGTCGTCGACCAGGACGACAGACCACGGCTCGGTGCGCACGGTCTCGGGTGCTGCCGCGCCGACCTCGGCCGGTGGGATCTCTTCGCTCATCGTGTCCTCATTCAGTGGTCTCGTCCTACCTCTACCAGCTGCCCGCCCCGGACGGGCGACTCACGCGCCCATCCGCATGCTGAGGGCGATCTCGGTGCCCTCTCCGGGCGAGGAGCGGATGCGGGCAGTGCCGCCGTGGCGCTCCATCCGGTCGATGATCGACCTCCGCACGCCGAGCCGGTCGGTGTGGACGTCGCCCAGCTCGAACCCGACGCCCCGGTCGCGCACGAAGACCTCGATGGCCCCGTCGTCGACCTCCGCGTACACGTCCACCTGGTCGCAGCCCGAGTGTTTCGCCGCGTTGAGCATCGCCTCGCGGGCGGCCGCGACGAGCGCGACGGTGTCGTCGGTGAGGGGGGCGTCCCCGACCCCGACGACCTCGATGGCGACCCCGCGGTCGGCCTCGATCCGCTGCGCCTCCTCGACGAGGGCGGCCCGCACCGTCTCGGGCGCGGGCTCCTGGCCGCGCGACCACTCGCCGTACAGCCACTGGCGCAACTCCCGCTCCTGACGCCGGGCGATCGCGGTCACCGCCTTCGGATCGCCCGCCTGGCGCTGGATGAGCGCGAGCGACTGCAGCACCGAGTCGTGGAGGTGGGCGGCCATGTCGGCCCGCGCGTCCGCGACCAGCTTCTCCTCACGCACCCGCGTGAGGTTGCGCCGCAACTGGTACATCCACGGAGCACCCGCGATGAGCACGCCGAGGATCAGCAGGGCGCTCATCGCGAGCACCGTGGGGAGTTCGTCGACCCCGATCCGGGACGCCGCGACCAGCGAGACCGACAGACCCACCAGTCCGAGGCCCACGACCAGCCGGGTCATTCCGAGCCAGCCACCGGTGCGGACGAACGGACGGAGCCAGCCGACGGTCTCGTCCTCCTGCGGGCGAGCGCCGTCGGTGACGTCCGCCTGCCGCCACACGAGGGCGACGCCGGCCACGGCGAACAGCGCCGGCCAGAGCATGGCCGCGGAGAGACCCCAGCCGAGCGTCGAGGTGAGCCAGACGACGCCGACCGCCAGCAGCGCCAGCGCGGCGAACGGCGCCGCCTCGTGCTGCCACCCGCCGTGCTGGGGACGCATGCCGCTGCGACGGGCGGCCTCCAGGCCCGGGGCCTCCTGCTCCGGCGTCCGTTCGGGAAGCAGCACCCACAGCAGGCCGTACATCGCCACTCCGAGGAAGTGCACGAGGGCCAGCCCGACGAATCCCACGCGCACGAGGCTCACCGGCAGGTCGAGGTGCTCCGCGAGCCCGGACGCCACCCCCGCCAGCCAGCGTCCGCTCGAATCACGCGTGAGGGGACGGCGCCTGGGCGGCGTCAGGGAGGGGGGTGGTGACGCCGGCCCGGCCTCCGGGGCGCCCGAGGGCAGCTCCGGGTGCTCCGGGGGCGTGTCGATGCTCATGATGCCTCTAGCGTCACATGCGGGGGGGCGCGGTGCCAGCCCGGGTGGGGGCGCCGGTGCCGAATGCGGGTGACTTCAGGGCTCCTCCGCATGGTGTGCGGCGGCTCCGCGGCAGACGATGGTGCACATGGCGCGCCACGACCTCATCGACACCGCCGCCCAGGCGATGGTGTCGTTGCGTCGGGAGCCGCAGGGCGGCCGCCTCGCCGGCGTCTGCCAGGGCCTGGCGCTGCGCACCGGCATCGACGTGCGGCTGATCCGCGTGGCGACGGTCGTGCTGGCCCTGTCCGGCGGCCTGGGAGTGGCCCTCTACGTCAGCGGCTGGTTGCTCCTCCCCGCGGCAGGCCGCACCGAGGTACCCCTCGCCCGGGTGCTTCCCCCCGCCCAGAACTGGGACGGCCACACCCGGCTCGCCATCACCGCGGTGATCACCGCCGCCGTCTGGCTGGTGGCCGGCAGTTCCACCCCGTTCGGGCTTGCGCCCGCCCTTGTCATCGCCGCGCTCATCGTCGTCAACCAGCGTCGGCGGGCCCGCACGCACGACGCACCCCCTCCGACGGTCCCCGCAGCCGAGGGGTCACCGACCTTCACCTCGGCCGTGTCCGCGTGGCAGCAGCGGCTCGACCACGTGGCGGAGTCGGGCGACGACGCCGCCGCAGCCCCAGTTCCGCCCCCCATCGCGCGCACCTCGACGCTCGACGCCGAACTCCGGGTCCCCCGCGCCGTCGACGCCGACCCCGATCCCGGGACGCCGGCCTCCCCGCGGCGGAGCCGCCTCGTCCCGCTGCTGATCCTCGTGCTGGCGCTGGTCGTCGGTGTCGCTTCGCGCTTCCTGCCCACCGGCCTCGACCCGCGCCACCAGGTGATGGTCGCCCTCGCGTTGTCGCTGGCGGTGCTCGGAGCCGGGCTCGTCCTGGCGGGCCTGGCCGGATACCGGGCGCGACTCGTCATGCCCGTCGGCGTCGCCCTGTGCGTCGCCCTGGCCGCGCTCCAGACCGGGCTCGTCAACCCCCAACTCGTGTGGGCGCCAAGCCAGTCGGGCGCCGGCAGCGCCCAGTCCCCCCTCACCTTCTCCGGCGTGCAGCAGCGGGTGAGCGTCCTGCCGTCGCAGGCGGGATCGACGATCCACGTCGAGGCCAAGGCGTCCGACATCACGATCGTGGTCCCCGACTCGATGACCGCAGTAGTTGACTACTCGATCCGCTACTCCGATCTCATGGTCGCCGATCGCCGGGTCGCGGGCTTCGGCGCGGGCACGCTGACGCTCGCTGCCGGCCAGGCCGCCTCCCTGCCCCTCGACCCGGCGTCCACCGTCACCCTGGTGGTCTCCGCCACGATGTCGCGGCTGGTGATTCTCCATGACTGAGCGCCTCCGCCGCGGCAACCGCCCGGACACCGGGGCCCCGGGGGGCCCCGCCGGCACCGCCACCCTCGTCATGGGGCTGGTCTTCCTGCTGGTGGCGGGGCTCGCCCTCGTCTATGGCCTGGGCCACCGGCTGCCGCCCGACGCGTTCCGCTTCGGGCTGCCCGTGCTGCTCATCGCCCTCGGCCTGCTCGGCCTCACCGTGAACCGTTCCCCACGCCCCCGACGACGCCACCACGGCAGCCGGGCGACGCCCCGCGGGTGACACCCGCCCACGCACCCCACAACGCCACCCACAACAAAGGAGACAACGATGGCTCAGGGACAACTGGTCCGCATCCCGCAGGGACAGATCATCGGCGGGGTCTGCACCGGACTCGCACGCTACTTCAACATGGACGTCACGCTCGTACGGATCATCGTCGCCGCGATCGTCGTCTTCACCGGGGTGGGCCCGTTCGCCTACCTCCTCGCCTGGGCGGCCATGCCCAAGCAGGGTGAGGACACCAGCCCGCTCGAGTCGATGATCTCCCAGGCGAAGACCTGGAACTCCCAGCGCACCGTCGGCGGCCGCGGGTCGCAGACGTCGCCGCAGGACCGATCCGACACGTTCAACCTGTACGACGACGACCAGAAGTGACTCTCACGTCCCGGCGCGCCGGCCGACCACCGGCGTGCCGGGCGTTCACTCCCACTCGATGGTGGCCGGCGGCTTGCTCGTGACGTCGACCACGACCCTGTTGACCTCGCGCACCTCGTTGGTGATGCGGGTCGAGATCCGCTCGATGACGTCGTAGGGCAGCCGGCCCCAGTCGGCGGTCATGGCGTCCTCGCTGGTCACCGGGCGGAGCACCACCGGGTGTCCGTACGTGCGCCCATCGCCCTGCACACCCACCGAACGGACGTCGGCGAGCAGCACCACCGGGAACTGCCAGATGTCGCGGTCGAGCCCCGCCCTGGTCAGTTCCTCCCGGGCGATGGCGTCCGCCTCCCTCAGCAGGTCGAGACGATGCTGGTCGACGGCCCCGATGATCCGGATCGCGAGCCCCGGGCCCGGGAACGGGTGCCGCCACACCATCTCGTCGGGGAGCCCGAGTTCGGTGCCGACCGCCCGCACCTCGTCCTTGAACAGCGTGCGCAGCGGCTCGATGAGCTGGAACTGCAGGTCGTCGGGCAGGCCGCCGACGTTGTGGTGGCTCTTGATGTTGGCCGCACCCTCGCCCCCGCCCGACTCGACGACGTCGGGGTACAGCGTCCCCTGCACGAGGAAGTCGATGTCCTCGTCGTCGTTGATCCGGCGGGCGGTCGCCTCGAACGTGCGGATGAACTCGCGGCCGATGATCTTGCGCTTGGTTTCCGGGTCGCTCACGCCCTCGAGGGCGGTGAGGAACCGTTCCTTCTCGTCGGCGACGACGAGGTCGACGCCGGTGGTGGCCACGAAGTCGCGGGTGACCTGCTCGGCCTCGCCCTTGCGCAGCAGGCCGTGGTCGACGAACACGCACGTGAGCTGGTCACCGATCGCCCGCTGCACCAGGGCCGCGGCGACCGCCGAGTCGACCCCACCGGAGAGCCCGCAGAGCACCTTGCGGTCTCCGACCTGCTCACGGATGAGCCGCACCTGGTCCTCCACGATGGTGGCGCTCGTCCAGTCGGGACGGCAGCCCGCCACCTCGATGAGGAAGCGACGCAGCACCTCCTGCCCGTGCTCGGTGTGCAGCACCTCCGGGTGCCACTGGACGCCTGCCAGCGCGCGTCCGGCGTCCTCGAAGGCGGCCACCGGGGCGCCGGCCGTGCTCGCGAGCGCGACGAAGCCCTCGGGGGGCTCGGACACCGAGTCGCCGTGGCTCATCCACACGTTCCACGTGGGGGGCAGCCCCCCGAGAAGGCCGCCAGCCTGGTTGATGCGCACCGGGGTGCGGCCGAACTCGCTGAGCCCGGTGCGCGCCACCGTGCCGCCCAGCGACTGGGCCATCGCCTGGAATCCGTAGCAGATGCCGAACACCGGGACGCCGGCCTCGAACAGGCTGCGGTCGACCTGCGGGGCGTCCTCGGCGTAGACCGAGCTGGGGCCGCCCGAGAGGATGATCGCCTTGGGCGAGCGGGCGAGGATCTCGGCGACGCTCGCCGTGTGGGGCACGATCTCGGAGTACACGTGGGCCTCACGCACCCGGCGGGCGATGAGCTGCGCGTACTGCGCGCCGTAGTCGACGACGATGACGAGGTCGTGCGGGCGGGACTCGGGGGCGGCGGGCACGGGGCTCACGGACATGGCGGAGAGTCTAGCCATCCCCCACCCTGTCGCCCGTCTCCGCTGGTCAGGGCCGCATACCCCCGGGGGCTACGTGCGATTTCCACCATCCGGACCGCGGGAATGAGGAGAGAATCCCTGGTGTTCGCTGAGGCATGACTCTTTTCGCAGACATCACCGGTGCGGTCGGTCGCACCCCTCTCGTGCGCATCAACCGCCTCGTCGGCGATGCCCCGAACCACGGCACCGTGCTGGCCAAGGCCGAGTTCTACGGCCCGGCGAACTCCGTGAAGGACCGTATCGGCGTGGCCATCATCGACGCCGCCGAGGCCTCGGGCGAGCTGAAGCCGGGCGGGACGATCGTCGAGGGCACGTCCGGCAACACGGGCATCGCCCTGGCGATGGTCGGCGCGGCCCGCGGCTACACCGTGGTGCTCTGCATGCCGGAGTCGGCGAGCCTCGAGCGGCGGGCGCTGCTGCGCGCCTACGGGGCCGAACTCATCCTCACACCCCCGTCGGAGGGGATGAAGGGTGCCGTTGCGCGCGCCGAGCAGATCGCCGCCGATCGCCCCGCGGCCATCCTCGCCCGGCAGTTCGCCAACCCCGCCAATGTCGACATCCACCGCCGCACCACCGGCCCGGAGATCTGGGAGGACACCGATGGCAAGGTCGACATCTTCGTCGCCGGCGTCGGTACGGGCGGCACGATCTCCGGCGTCGGTGAGTACCTCAAGAGCAAGAACCCCGACATCCGGATCATTGCGGTCGAGCCCGAGGAGTCGCCGATCCTGTCGGGTGGCAAGCCCGGCCCACACAAGATCCAGGGCCTGGGGGCGAACTTCGTCCCTGAGATCCTCGACCGCGACGTCATCGACGAGGTGATGACCCGCAACATCGACCAGGCCGTCGAGTTCTCCCGCCGCGCCGCCAAGGAGGAGGGCCTCCTGGTCGGCATCTCCGCCGGGGCGAACCTCTCCGCCGCCGTCGAGGTGGCCAACCGTCCGGAGAACGCGGGCAAGACGATCGTCACCGTCCTGTGCGACTTCGGCGAGCGCTACCTGTCCACCCTGCTCTACTCCGACCTCATGAACTGACCGACCCGCTCGGCGTCCGGCCGGTCCGTCCCTCGCGGACGGGCCGGCCGTCGTGCGGTGGGGGCTCAGCTCAGTTCGCGGGCAATCGCCTCGTGGTTGCGCACCACCCGGCCGACGATGAACGCGAGGAGGTCCTCGGCGAACTCCGGGTCGAGCTGGGCCTCCTCCGCCAGCCCCCGGAGCCTGCGGATCTGCTGCGTCTCGCGCCCCGGGTCGGCCGGGGGCAGCCCCAGCCGGGCCTTGAGCTCCCCCACCCGCTGGGTGCACTTGAAGCGCTCGGCCATGAGGTGGATGAGCGCGGCGTCCAGGTTGTCGATGCTGGAGCGCAGGGAGGACAGCTCCTGAGGGACCTCTGACGTCATGGCCGACAGGCTAGCCGAGGCCACCCGGGCCCCGGGTCGCCGCCATGACGTGGGCAGCGGCTCAATCGAGGATGACGAGTTCGATCCGCTGGAACTCCTTGACCTCGGAGTAGCCGGTGGAGGCGAGCGCCCGGCGCAGGCCGCCGACGAGGTTCATCGTGCCGTCCGGCACGTGCGAGGGGCCCACGAGCACCTCCCGGAGCGTGCCGACCGGGTCGAAGTGCACCCGCTGCCCGCGCGGCAGCGTCTCGTGCCATGCCTCGGCACCCCAGTGCCAGCCCCGACCGGGAGCCTCCACGGCCCGGGCGAGGGGCGAGCCGACCATGACGGCGTCCGCGCCGCAGGCGATGGCCTTGGCGATGTCGCCGGAACGGCCCATCGACCCGTCGGCGATGACGTGGACGTACCGGCCGCCGGACTCGTCCATGTAGTCGCGCCGAGCCTCGGCCACGTCGGCGAGTGCCGAGGCCATCGGCACGGCGATGCCGAGCACCCGCTGCGTGCTGCGGGCCGCGCCCCCGCCGAAGCCGACGAGCACCCCGGCCGCGCCGGCGCGCATGAGGTGGAGGGCCATCTGGTAGCTGGCGCAGCCGCCGACGATGACCGGCACCTCGAGGTCGTAGATGAACCGCTTGAGGTTGAGCGGCTCGGCGATGCCCGAGACGTGCTCCGCGCTCACGGTGGTGCCGCGGATGACGAAGAAGTCGACCCCGGCCTGCTCGACGACGGAGGCGAACTCCTGGGTGTTCTGCGGGCTCAGCGCCCCGGCGACCGGCACCCCGGCCTCGCGGATCTCGCGCATCCGTTCGGTGATGAGTTCGGCCTTGATCGGCTCGCTGTAGACCTGCTGCATGCGTCGGGTGGCCTCGACGGCGTCCGTGATCGCGGTGATCTCCTCGAGCACGGGCTCGGGGTCCTCGTACCGCGTCCACAGGCCCTCGAGGTTGAGCACCCCCAGGCCGCCGAGGCGACCCACCTCGATGGCGGTCTTGGGGCTCATGATCGAGTCCATCGGGGCGGCGATGATCGGGAAGTCGAACTCGACGGCGTCGATGCGCCACGTGAGGTTGACCTGGTCCATGCCACGGGTGCGCCGGGAGGGCACGATCGCGATGTCGTCGAGGCTGTAGGCGCGCTGGGCGCGCTTGCTGCGGCCGATGTCGTACATGGGCGTGTGCTGCCTTCCTGGGCGGTCAGCGCTGCTGACTGTAGTTGGGGGCGTCCGCGACGTTGTGCACGTCGTGGGGGTGCGACTCCTTGAGCCCGGCCGAAGTGATCCGGACGAAGCGGCCCCGCTCCTGCAGTTCGGGGATGGTGCGGCCACCAACGTAGAACATCGACTGGTGCAGGCCGCCGACCAGTTGGTGGACGACCGCGCCCACGGGGCCGCGGTAGAGCACCTGGCCCTCGATGCCCTCGGGGATGAGCTGGGCGTCGGAGGTGACATCGGCCTGGAAGTAGCGGTCCTTGGAATAGGACTTCTTGCCGCGCGAGCTCATCGCCCCGAGCGACCCCATCCCGCGGTACTGCTTGTACTGCTTGCCGGCGACGAACACCGTCTCGCCCGGGCTCTCCTCGCAGCCGGCGAGCAGGGATCCGATCATCACCGTGGAGGCCCCGGCGACCAGTGCCTTGGCGATGTCGCCGGAGTACTGGAGGCCCCCGTCGGCGATCACCGGGACGCCGGCGGGCGCACACGCCTGGGCCGCCTCGAACACCGCCGTGATCTGGGGGACGCCGACACCGGCGACCACCCGCGTGGTGCAGATGGACCCCGGGCCGACCCCCACCTTGACCGCGTCGACGCCGGCGTCCACGAGCGCCTGGGCGCCGGCCCGGGTGGCGATGTTGCCTCCGACCACCTGGACGTGGCGGGTGGCGGGGTCGGCCTTGAGGCGCCGGATCATGTCGAGCAGCAGCCGGGCGTGCCCGTGCGCGGTGTCGACGACGAGCACGTCGACGCCCGCCTCGATGAGCCGGCTGGCGCGCTCCCACGCGTCGCCGAAGTAGCCGACGGCCGCGCCGACGAGCAGCCGCCCGTGGGCGTCCTTGCTCGCGTTGGGGAACTGCTCGGACTTCACGAAGTCCTTGACGGTGATGAGGCCGGTGAGGCGCCCCTCGGCGTCCACGAGCGGGAGGCGCTCGCGCTTGTGCTGGCGGAGCAGGCGGGTGGCCTCCTCCCGGGTGATGTCGTCGCTGCCCGTGATGAGCGGCGTCGGCGTCATGACGTCGCGGACGAGGGTGCTGCCCCACTCGGCGACCGGGGTGAACCGGAGGTCGCGGTTGGTGCAGATGCCGAGCAGGTGACCCTCGGGGTCGACGACGGGGAGGCCCGAGACCCGGTACTCGCCGCAGACCCGGTCGAGGTCCTCGAGGGTCGCGTCGGGGCCGATGGTCACGGGGTTGGAGATGCGCCCGGTCTGGGTGCGCTTGACGAGGTCGACCTGGTAGGCCTGATCCTCGATCGAGAGGTTGCGGTGCAGGATGCCGAGGCCGCCCTCGCGGGCCATGGCGATCGCCATCCG
>JAJYQH010000057.1 GCA_021794705.1 Actinomycetes bacterium
AACCCGCTGCAGGTGCGCGAAGGGCACCTCGACTCGGGCACCGACCACGACTACCAGCGGGTCCCCTGGTTCCACTGCGCCTGCTGCCCGCCCAACGTCATGCGCCTGCTCGGCTCGCTGGAGCACTACGTCGCGGCGTCCACGGACGACGAGCTCGTCGTGCACCAGTACGCCACCGGCACCGTGTCCGGCGACCTCGAGGCCGGCGCGGTGACCCTCGACGTCACCACCGACTACCCGTGGGACGCCACCGTCACCCTCCGCGTGACCCGGACGCCGGCGGCGTCCTGGACACTCGGGCTGCGGATCCCGCACTGGGCGGAGGGGGCCGGCGCGACCGTGAACGGCGACGACTCCGGCGCGACGGTCGACAAGGGCTGGCTGAGGATCACCCGGGAGTGGAGCGAAGGCGACACCGTCACCCTCACCCTGCCGTTGGAGGCCCGCTTCTCGAAGGCCGACCCCCGGGTCGACGCGCTGCGCGACAGCCAGGCGCTCGAGCGCGGGCCGCTGGTCTACTGCATCGAGGCGACCGACAACCAGGGCGTGCGCTTCGACGATGTCGTGGTCGACACGGCGGCACCGGTCTCGCCGACCCCGGCAACGGGGCTCGACGGGGTGCTCGCCCTCACCGCGAAGGCCTCGATCCGGGCGCACCGGGACGCCGGCTGGTGGCCGTACGGCTCGCGGGACGAGTCCGCCGGGGCACCCTCGGTCGATCTCACCGCGGTCCCCTACTACGCCTGGGGCAACCGCGACCTGGGCGCCATGCGCGTATGGCTGCCCACCGCGTGACCCGACCGACCTGACAGCCGCCCCCACCTATTTGCCCATGTGATGAGGTGGGGGTGGTTGCCGTAACCGCACCATCCACCACAAGGAGAACCCCATGGAATACCGCCTGATGGGCAACACCGGCGTGAGCGTGTCCCGGCTGTGCCTCGGCACGATGACGTTCGGCAAGGAGACCGACGAGGCCGGCGCCCACAAGCAGCTCGACATGTTCGTCGAGGCCGGCGGCAATTTCGTCGACACCGCCGACGTCTACAACGCCGGCGAGTCGGAGCGCATCATCGGACGCTGGCTCGCCCAGGAGCCCGGGCGCGCCGACAGCCTGGTGATCGCGACGAAGGGCCGTTTCCCGACCTTCGAGCACCCCAACGGCCTGGGCCTCAGCCGCAAGCACCTCACCCAGGCGCTGGACGCCAGCCTCACCCGACTCGGAGTCGACCGCATCGACCTCTACCAGGTGCACGCGTTCGACCCGCTCACCCCGCTCGAGGAGACCCTGCGGTTCTTCGACGACGCGGTGAGCGCCGGCAAGATCGGCTACTTCGGCCTGTCGAACTTCATCGGCTGGCAGATCGCGGCGATCAGCGAGCTCGCGGCGGCGACCGACCGGGTCGCTCCCGTGCTGCTGCAGCCGCAGTACAACCTGCTCACCCGCTACATCGAGCTGGAGATCATCCCGGCCTGCCTCGAGTACGGCATCGGCATCATCCCGTGGAGCCCGCTGGGCGGCGGCTGGCTCACCGGGAAGTACCAGCGCAACAGCGCACCGAGCGGGGCGTCCCGCCTCGGCGAGGACCCCAAGCGCGGGATGGAGAACTACGAGGAGCGCAACGCCGACGAGCGGGTGTGGCGGATCCTCGACGAGGTGAAGGCCGTCGCCGACGAGGCGGGGCTCACCATGGCCCAGGTCGCCCTCACCTGGACCGCGGACCGTCCCGCGGTCACCGCGCCGATCCTCGGCAACCGGACGACCGAGCAGTTGGCGGAGGCGCTGAAGATCGCCGACGTGCACCTCGACGACGCCCACGCCGAGCGTCTCGACGAGGTGTCGGCGCCGGAGCTGCCCGACTACCCGTACGGCACCCGGGGCGAGCAGCAGCGCAGCCGGAAGATCACCGGCGGTCGCTGACCTCCTGAGTGGTGGCGGTCAGGCGTCGCGGCGGCGCAGCAGCACTGCCGCGGCGACCACCGCCACCACCGCCCAGATCACCAGAGTGAGCAGTCCCCGCCCCGGGGAGAGCAGCGTCGGGTCGGCGCGCACGGTGTACATGGCGGCGCCCGCGTTGCTCGGCAGGTAGGGCAGGATGTGCGGCTGCCAGTCCGAGGGCAGCAGCTGCCCGAGGCCCGGGGCGACGAGGAGCAGCCCGACGAGGGTGGCGATGCCGCCGGCGGTGCTGCGGATGATGAAGCCGAGGGCCACGGCCAGCACCCCGACGAGGGTGAGGTAGCCGGCGACCGCGATCACCGCACGCACGGCGCCCGGTGCACTGAGGGTCGTCCCGTGCGAGGCCAGCAGCTGCTGCCCGACGAGGAAGGCCGCCAGGGCGGACACGAGCATCGAGACGAAGGTGACGACCGCGAACAGCAGGGTCTTGGCCCAGAGCACCGGCAGCCGTTTCGGCACGGCGGTGAGGGTGGAGCGGATCATGCCGGTCGCGTACTCGCCGGAGATGAGCAGCACCCCGAGCACCGCGATGGCGAGCTGGGCGAGGTCGACCCCGCGCAGACTGGTGATGATCGGCTCGAAGGCGGCGGCCTCGCGTGGGGGCATCTGCGACCACCGGGCGTTGCGGGCCCAGGAGATGAGCGCGCTGATCCCGACCATGGCGGCGACCGCGATGAGAAGCGTCCACCACGTGCTGCGCAGCGAGCGGAACTTCACCCACTCCGACGCGAGCACCCGCCCGAAGGTGACCCGGCCGACGCGGACGTCGGAGGGCCGGGTGGTGGACGCCGGCCGCTGGGCGAGGGTTGGGCTGGTCATGCTGCGCTCCTGTCCGGGGCCCCGCCGGCGGTCTCCGGGGGGATCGGGTGGCTGTGGTACTCGACCTCGTCGCGGGTCATCGTCATGAAGGCCTCCTCGAGGGAGGCCTGTTGCGGGGTGAGCTCGTGCAGCACCGCCCCGACGCGTGCGGCGATGGCACCCACCGCGCCCGCGGCGAGGCCACGGACCTCGAACCGGTCGGGGCCCGCGTCGGTCACCGTCACGTCGGGACCGGCGAGCGCCTCCCGGAGCCTGGCGGCGTCCGGCGACGCGACGACGACCACCTGCCCCGAGGAGCGGGCGATGAGCTCCTGGGTCGGCATGTCGGCCATCAACCGGCCGCGCCCGATGACGATGAGGTGCTCGGCGGTGAGGGCCATCTCGCTCATGAGGTGGCTGGAGACGAGCACGGTGCGGCCCTCGTCGGCGAGCTCGCGCAGCGTCGTGCGGATCCACAGGATGCCCTCGGGGTCGAGGCCGTTGACCGGCTCGTCGAGCAGCAGGTTGCTCGGGTCGGCGAGGATCGCCGAGGCGATGCCGAGGCGCTGGCCCATGCCGAGGGAGAACGCCCCGGCCCGCTTGCGGGCGACCTGGTCGAGTCCGACGAAGTCGATGACCTCGTCAACCCGGGAGCGCCGGATGCCGTGGGTGACCGCCAGCGCGAGCAGGTGGTTGTACGCCGACCGCGACGTGTGCACCGCGCGCGCTTCGAGCAGCGCGCCCGCGACCTTCAGGGGATCGCGGTGCTGCGCGTAGGGCAGGCCGTCGACGGTCACCGAACCGGACGTCGGCCGGTCGAGCCCGAGGATGAGGCGCATCGTCGTCGACTTCCCGGCGCCGTTCGGGCCGAGGAACCCGGTGACGATCCCCGGCCTGACGGTGAAGGTGAGGTGGTCGACGGCCACCTTGGAGCCGTAGCGTTTGGTCAGCTCGTGGGCTTCGATCATCGAGACACCTATCCGCCGGCGGCGCGGCGGCCCGTCCTCCCGCGTCCTGCCGAGCCAGCGCCACCTTACGTGCCCGCACCAACACCATTCAGCCCTGGCGGCTGCGCCGGCGTCCGTCGGCGAGGGCCACGAGCACGGCGGCCGCGAAGCAGGCCTCCGACACGTGCAGGGACGCCGAGAAGGCGCCCGAATAGGTCGCGTTGGAGATGCCCGGCACGTGCGCCCCGGACCTGCCGGCCGCCGGCAGCGTCGCGTAGAAGGCGAGCGTCATCGCCGTGATCGAAATGGTGCCGCCGATGCGCTGCATCGTCTGCTGCAGGGCGGCGGCGGTCGAGGAGCGGGTCACCGGCACGTGTTCGAGGGTGAGCGCCGCGTTCGGGGAGATGACCGAGCCCGAGAAGACGCCCGTGACGAGCAGTAGCGCGGCGAGCAGCCACGGGTTCACCGAATCCGGGTGCACGCTCACGAGGAGGTCGACCGAGCCGAACCCGACCAGGGCCCCGAGCAGGCCGAGGGTGACGAGCCGGCGTCCCCAGGTGCTCACCAGGCGACCGGCCCGCGCGGCCGCGGTCGCCGACCCGACCGCGAACGGCATCTGGATGAGCCCGGCCTGCCACGCCGGCATGCCGAGGCCGGCCTGCAGGTAGAGCGCCAGGGTGAGGAAGAAGCCGGTGAAGCCGAGGAAGTACAGGGTGCCGATGATCGTGCCGTAGTCGAAGGACGCCGTGCGGACGAGGTCGCGGGGGGCGACGACGGAGTGGCCGGCGGCGTCCTCGCGTCGCTCCCACAGGACGAACCCCACGACCGCGAGCGCGGCCACCCCGATCAGCCACCACGGCGCCTGGGACACGTGCGCCATCGAGGTGGCCAGGACGAACGGGAGCATGAGGGCGATGGTCGCGACCGAGACGAGACCGATTCCGGGCACGTCGAGGTGGAGCGTCTCGCGGGCGCCGGGCCGGTCGTGGGGCAGCCGGCGCCACGCGAGGGGCACGATGACCGCGGCGATCGGCACGTTGATGAGGAAGATCGATCGCCAGCCGATCCCTTCCGGCAGCACCGAGACGAGGAAGCCGCCGAGCACCGGCCCCACCGCGGTCGACACACCGATCACCATGCCGAGGTAGCCGAAGGCCCGGCCGCGGGCGGGGCCGGAGAACAGCTGCTGGATGAACCCCGACACGGTCGGGATGAGGACGGCCCCGAACACTCCCTGCAGCAGCCGGAGCACGATGAGCATCGTCGGCGTGAGCGACATCCCGCAGAGCAGCGAGAGCAGGCCGAAGCCGGCCGCGCCGATGAGGAACATCCGCTTCCGGCCGAACACGTCGCCGGCCCGCCCGGCCGCGGTGAGCGACAGCGCGAAGGCCAGCGAGTAGCCGGCGACGATCCACTGCTCATGGGTCGGGTTGGCCCCGAGGTTGCGGCTCAGGGTGGGCAGAGCGACGTTGACGATCGACGTGTCGAGCAGCGCCATGAACGACGCGGTGACGATGATCGCGAACAGCCGCCAGGGCTGGGGGGCGTCCCGCTGCTCGGCACTCATTCGTCCGAGGGTAGCCGGGATCCGGGACGCCCCGTCTCACCGTCAGGCCAGGTGGGGCTTCACCTGGGTCGTGTAGATCTGCTCGAGGGTGCCCTTGAGGGAGCTCATCGCCTGCTTGACGTCTGCCTGCTGGGTGACGATCTGGGCCACCGACTTGGCCATCTCCTGGTCGGCGCCGGGCAGGAAGACCCGCGCGTAGTCCTGGGTGCGGGTGACGTCGAGCTGCTTGATCGCCGTGCCGATGAGCGGGTTGGCCGCCAGCAGCGAGCTCGTGTCGGCCGACTTGCGGACCGGCATGTAGCCGGTGGCCTGGGAGAACGCCACGGTGCTCTCGGGGTTGGTGAGGTAGCCGATGAACTTCGCCGCGGCGAGCTGGTTCTCGGGCTTGATGCCCTTGGGGATGCCGACCCCGGCACCGCCGGTGGGGCACACCGGCGACTGGCTCACCGGGCCGCCGGGGAGGAAGCCGACGCCCACCTGGAACTTGCCCGCGACGGCCTTCTGGATGCCGACGAGCGAACCGGTGGAGCCGATGGTCGCTGAGCAGGCGCCGGCCGCGAGGTCGTCGGTGGCCGACTTGTTCGAGACCCCGGCCCACTTGCCCTTGTAGACGGAGTCCTGCACGTACTGGAGCGCGGCGACGGACTGGTCCGTGTCGCACGTGATGTCGAAGCTGTCCTTCTTCGACCAGCCGCCCCCGTAGCCCCACAGGATGTTCTGCAGCGTCCAGCCGGCGTAGTCAGCCAGGGCGGGGTGCTCGTAGGCGTGCTGGCCCGCGCCCGCGACCGCCTGGAGCTTCGGCGCCCACTCCGCGAACTCGGCCCAGGTCTTCGGGGCGCGGTCGGGGAGCCCGGCCTTCTTCCAGTCGCTCTTGTTGTAGTAGAACAGCGGGGTCGAGCGGGCCCACGGCACCGCCCACTGGGCACCGGCGTACTGGTAGTCGGCGTAGAGCCCGTCGCGGTAGTCGGTCGGGTCGACACCGGCCGCCTTGAGGGCGTTGGCCAGCGGGATGATCGAGTTCTGGGTGTAGTAGCGGAACCACCAGACGTCGCTGAACACCACCACGTCCGGCAGCTGGCCACCGGCCTGGGCCGCCTGGAACTTCTGGGCCACCTCCTCGTAGGTGCTGCCCGCGGTCACCAGGTTCACCGTGATGCCGGTGCTGGCGGTGAACTTCTGGATGATCTGGCGGGTGACGGCCTCGGAGTTGCCGGGGTGGTTGCTCCAGAAGGTGATCTGCTTGGCCGGCTGGACGCCGTCGAAGCTGGGTCCGTTGGGGTCGGTGCTCGCCGCGCCCGATCCGCTCCCCGAGGTCGTCGACGGGCCGCCGCAGGCGGAGAGGGCCGCCGCGCCCACGCCCAGGCCGGCCAGGCCGAGAAGCGAGCGGCGGGACAGGTACGAGTGGGTGGTCATCTGGGGGTTTCCTTTCACTTCGCGGCCGGTGGGCCGCCGGGGTGGGGCTGTGGGCCTACTTGACCGCGCCCTGGGTGAGGCCGGCCACGATGTAGCGCTGGAGGAACGCGAAGACGACGAGCACCGGGACGATGACGACGATCGCACCCGCCATGAGGATGGGATATGAGCTCGGGTCGCCCTCGACGTTCTTGAGCAGGGTGAGGCCGACCGGCAGGGTCATCCGGGAGTCGTCGTTGGTGATGATGAGCGGCCAGATGTAGTCGTTCCACTCGTTGACGATCGTCACGAGGGCGACGGTGGCGATGGTGGGGGTGGAGATCGGCACCACGATCCGCATCATCCGGGTGAGGTGCCCGGCGCCGTCGATCTCGGCCGCCTCGAGGATCTCCTTGGGCAGCGACAGGAAGTGCTGGCGCAGCAGGAAGGTGCCGAAGGCGGTACCCAGGCCGGGCAGGACGATGCCCCAGTAGGTGTTGACGCCGCCCATCCCGGCGATGAGCACGTAGTTGGGCAGCAGCGACACCTGCGACGGCACCATGAGCGCGACGAGGATGCCGAGGAAGATCCACTTCTTGGCGGGGAACCGGACGAAGACCAGGGCGTAGGCGGTGGTGATCGCCAGCACCACCTTGATGATCGAGCCCGCCGCGGTGACGATCGTCGAGTTGAGGAACAGCCGGGGGAAGTTCACCTGCGACGACGCCCGGCTGTACGCGGCGAAGCTCGGGTGGTGCGGAAGCAGCACGACGTGCTGCGAGAGCACCTCGCCGCTCGTCTTGAACGAGCCGAGGACCATCCAGACGAGGGGCAGGGCGATGATCAGGGTGGCCAGGGCGAGTGGCAGGTAGCCGCCCACGATCGTCCCGAGGAGGGTGGGACGGCCCACTCCCCCGTCGTCGGGCCTGCGCCGGTTGCGCCGGCGCCGCACGGGCGGGGCGACGTCGGTGGCGGCGAGGGGCGGCATCGTGTCGAGGCTCATGCGTAGTGCACCCGTCGTTCGAGGACACGCAGTTGCACCACGGTCATGGCGAGCAGGATGACGAACAGGATGGTCGCGATGGCGGCCGAGTAGCCGGCCCGGTTGTAACCCCCGAACGCCTGGAGATAGGCGTCGTACATGAGGGTCGTCGTGCCGTTGCCGAGCGGGGTCATGATCCGGATGAGGTCGAAGGCCTGCAGCGAGCCGAGGATCGTGGTGAGCAGCAGGAAGAACGACGTGGGCGACAGCAGCGGCCAGACGATCGACACGAACGTGCGCACCGGACCGGCACCGTCGATGGCGGCGGCCTCGAGCAGGTCGCGGTCGACCGCCTGCATCGCCGCGAGGTAGATGACCGCGCAGTAGCCCAGGTTCTTCCAGACGTAGACGATGATGACCATCGTCAGCGAGAGGTCGGGCTGCAGGAACCACTGCGGGGAGCCGAGGCCGGCCATCCGCAATAGACCCGCCAGGACGCCGGTGACCGGGTCGAAGATGAACGTCCAGACCAGTCCGACGCCCACGCCCGACAGCACGTAGGGGGCGAAGACGGTCGCCCTCGCGAAGGTGCGGCCGACCAGGCGCCGGTTGAGCACGGTCGCGAGCAGCAGCCCCAGGAGCATCGAGCCGCCGACCGTGGTGACCGTGAAGATGGCCGTCGTGCCGAGCACGGTCGCGGCGTCCGGGCCGGTGAAGAACTCCCGGTAGTTGTCGAGGCCGATGACCCGGGCGGTGGAGCTGCCCAGCGTCCAGTCGAGGGTGGAGTAGTAGACGTTCGTCAGCAGCGGCCGGTAGACGAACATGAGGATGAGCGCGATGTTCGGGAAGGCCAGCAGGCCGAACAGGGCCCACTCGCGCAGTATCCGGGGGCTCACCCGGGGGCGCCGGGCGACGGCCGCTCCGGCCAACGCGTTGCTCATCCAACCCCCATCGTCTCGGCGTGTGTCTGCAGGCTGATGTTAGGGAGGCTAGATGACCACTCGGTTCACGCCGATTGACACTCCGGTGACCTGAGAGTGAATGGGACGTGGCCGGATCGTCAGCGCGGGCGCGACGCGGCGATCCTCCGGAGCGCCGCCACGGCGACCAGCGCCGAGAGCAGCTCCCCGGCCGGGAAGCTCGCCCACAGACCCAGCAGTCCGAGGGTCGCGAGCACCAGCACCGCCGGAAGCTTGATCGCGGCGAGGGTGCCGACCGAGAGCCACAGCGAGGGCAGCCCGCGTCCGATCGACTGGAACGCGGCCGCCACCAGGCCGACCAGACCGGCGACCGGGTAGCTGAGGGCGATGAGCCGGAGGGCGAGTGCCGCCTCCCCCGCGACCGCGGCGTCGGCGGTGAACAGCCCGGCCACGGCGCGCGCGGCAGGCGCGACGAGGGCCAGCGTCACCAGTCCGTACCCGAGGCTCCCCCACAGCGACAATCGCAGCGCCCGGTACGCCCGCTCGTCGCGGCCCGCCCCCACGTTGAACCCCACGATCGGCTGGAGCGCCTGGGCGATGCCGAGCTGTGGCATGAGCACGAAGGTGCCCACCCTCGAGGCGATCGCGAACGCCCCGAGGGCCACCACGCCGCCCACACCCGCGAGGAGGTTGTTGATGACCGCGGTGAGCAGCGTCCGGCCGAACCCGGCGAGGAAACTCGGGCTGCCCACCCGGGCGACCTCGGCGAGCATCGCCCGTCGGGGCACGAGGTCACGGACGCCGATCCGGTACGGGCGTCGCCGTTGCCCGAGGAAGAACCACGTGCCCATCGCGGAGGAGACCACCTGGCCCCCAACCGTGCCGAGGGCCGCGCCGCGCACGCCCCAGCCGAGGCCGAAGATGAACAGCGGGTCGAGCGCGATCTGGGTGAGCACCGGGATCACCCAGGTGAGGGTCGAGAAGCCCATCCGCCCCTCCGCCCGCATGAGCGAGGAGAACCCGGTGGCGAAGACCGACCCGGCGAGGATGATCACCCCGTAGTCGTGGGCCGGGCCGACCACCTCGCCGCTCGCCCCGAGCAGCCGCAGCAGCGGGTCGAGCAGCAGGACGCCGGTCAGCCCGAGCACGAGGGACCCCAGCCAGAAGCCCGACAGGCAGGTTCCCGCGGCGACGGCGGCCCGGCGCGGGTCGCCGGCCCCGAGGGCCCGGGAGATCACGGAGGCCCCGCCCGTCCCGACCGTCGTCGACAGGGCGCCGAGCAGCAGCAGCACCGGGGCGACGACGTTGACCGCGGCCAGCGCCACCGGCCCGACGCCGCGGGCGACGAACCAGGCGTTGGTGAGCGCGTAGATGCCGTACGTCGCCACCGCCATGGTGGTCTGCACGCTGGTGTGGACGAGCAGCCGGCCGACCGGCTCGGTGCCGAGCGCCGCCGCCCGGTCCGCGCGGCCGGTCCGCCGGGGGCTCACGGCCGGCGACCCCCGAGGGCCGCCATCGCGGCGTCCAGCAA
>JAJYQH010000332.1 GCA_021794705.1 Actinomycetes bacterium
ATGTAGCGGGCGAGGTCCTCGCGCGTCTGGGGCATGGTTGCCATGGTCTGGACCCTACCGCCGGGTGCTCGCCGCCGGGCCGCCGGGGGCCGGGCCGAGGTCGGTGACAGCGCGTGGACACCGGTAGAATTGCCGGGTGATCCCTTCCCCCGCGTCGATCCGCGCCGCCCGCCCGCGTGCCGGACGCCGGGTCGCATCCGTCGTCGCCGCGGTCGCGGCCGTTGCCGCCCTGGCGGGTTGCGCCGAGACGAGCTCGGCGGCGGAGCCGGCGTCGGTGGCGCCCGCGGCGGTGAGCAGTGGCCGGGCCTCGGCACCCGCCGTCCCGAAGGGAGCCACCCAGGCCCTGCGGTGGTACGGCTTCACCAACGGGCCCGCCGGCTTCGTCGTTCCGCAGGGCCTCACGGTCGTCTACCGGATCGACCAGCCCAACGTCGTCACCGCGTTCTTCGCGGCGTCCGAGGGGCCGCAGCTCGCGGCCTGGCTCGCCGCCCAGTTGCCGGGCATGGGTTACCACGTGCAGGGCGCCTCGGCCGATTCCGTGGTCTTCTCCGGACCGGCCTGGTCGGGCGCCTTCACGAGCGACTCGAAGATTTCCGCCCTCACGCTGCGCCGGAACTGAGCCCTCACGCCGCGCCGGCCCTGAGCGGGACTACTCGTTCGAGGGTGCCTGCCACAGGGTGTGCCAGGCGATGCCGAAGTCGATGAGCATCTGGCGCACGAGCGGCAGGCTGATCCCCACCACGTTGTGCGGGTCGCCCTCGACCCGGGTGACGAACGCCCCGCCCCACCCGTCGATCGTGAACGCTCCCGCGACCCGTTGCGGTTCGCCGGTGGCCACGTACGCGCCGATCTCGGCGTCCGTGAGGTCGGCGAAGGTCACCAGAGTGCTGGCCACCCGGGTTGACCGACGGACGCCGCCGGGCTCGACGAGCACGATGTGGTGGCCGGTGTGCAGGGTCGCGGAGCGTCCGCGCATCCGGTACCAGCGGGCCAGCGCCTCGTCGTCGGTGAGCGGCTTGCCCCACGGGTGCCCGTCGAGTTCGAGCATGGAGTCGCAGGCGACGATCACCGTCGGCTCGGGCAGCGAGGTGCCGAGCTTCTCCACCACGGCCTCCCCCTTCTCCCGGGCGAGAACGGCCGTCAGCTCGGCGACGCTGTCGGCCTCGAAACCGTCCTCCTCGACGTCGGAATAGATGACGTCGGGACGCAGCCCCGCCTGGCGCAGCGTGGCGAGGCGGGCGGGGGACATCGACGCGAGAACCAGGCGCATCGCCCCAGCCTACGGCGCTCCGGCGGGAGGGCCGGAGCGGCTCAGAGGGTGTGCGTCCAGGCGTCGCGGCCGGGAACCAGCGGACGCCGCACCACCCGCCAGTACGACTTCCAGCCGCCGGCTCGCGGCCGGTCGCCGAGACCCTCGTCGGCCGGGGGACGCGCGGCCGTCACGGCCTGGAGCACGGCCATGACGGCGGCGATCTCGACGTCGTCCGGATGGCCGCGAGTGATCCGGAAGGTGGGAGTGCCGGCGTCCGACGGCGCGGCCTCGTCGGCGCTCACAGCGGGATGTTCCCGTGCTTCTTGGGCGGCAGCACTTCGCGTTTGGTGCGCAGCAGCCGGAGCACCCGGATGCACTCGGCCCGGGTCTCGTGCGGGTAGATGACCTGGTCGATGTAGCCGCGCTCGCTCGCGACGTAGGGATTGGCCAGCTCGTCGTTGTACTCGTCGACGAGCTCGCGGCGCCGGGCCTGCGGGTCGGGGTGCTCGGACAGCTCGCGCTTGTAGAGGATGTTGACCGCCCCCTCGGCACCCATCACCGCGATCTGGGCGGTCGGCCAGGCGAGGTTGACGTCGGCGCCGAGGTGCTTGGAGCCCATGACGTCGTAGGCGCCGCCGTAGGCCTTGCGGGTGATCACCGTGATGAGCGGCACGGTCGCTTCGGCGTACGCGTACAGCAGCTTCGCGCCGCGGCGGATGATGCCCTGGTGCTCCTGGCCGACGCCCGGCAGGAAGCCGGGGGTGTCGACGAGCGTGACGATCGGGATGTTGAAGCAGTCGCAGGTGCGGATGAACCGGGCCGCCTTCTCGGACGCGCCGATGTCGAGGCAGCCGGCGAGCTGCGTCGGCTGGTTGGCGACGACCCCCACCGAGCGGCCCTCGATCCGGCCGAACCCGCAGACGATGTTCTGGGCGTACAGCTCCTGCACCTCGAGGAACTCGCCGTCGTCGAGGATCGTGTGCACGACCTCGCGCATGTCGTAGGGCTGGTTGGGGGAGTCGGGAATGAGGGCGTCCAGCTCGCGGTCGAGGTCGGTGATGGCCGTGTCGACCTCGTCGTCGAAGATCGGGGGGTCCTCGAGATTGTTCTGCGGCAGGTAGGTCAACAGGTCGCGGACGAATTCGAGCGCGTCGCTCTCGTTGGCCGCGAGGTAGTGCGCGGTGCCCGAGATCGCGTTGTGGGTGCGGCCGCCCCCGAGCTCCTCCATGGTGACGTCCTCGCCGGTCACCGTGCGGATGACGTCCGGGCCGGTGATGAACATCTGCGAGGTCTGGTCGACCATGACGATGAAGTCGGTGAGCGCGGGGGAGTAGACGTGGCCCCCGGCCGCGGCGCCCATGACGAGGGAGATCTGGGGGATGACGCCGGACGCGTGGGTGTTGCGCCGGAAGATCTCGCCGTACAGGCCCAGGGACACGACGCCCTCCTGGATCCGCGCGCCGCCTCCCTCATTGATGCCGACGAGAGGGCAGCCGGTCTTGAGCGCGAAGTCGATGATCTTGCAGATCTTCTCCCCGTAGACCTGCCCCAGAGAGCCGCCGAAGATCGCGACGTCCTGGCTGAACACGCACACCGGCCGGCCGTGGATCGCGCCCATGCCGATGATGACGCCGTCGCCGTAGGGACGCCGCTTGTCCATCCCGAAGGCGGTGGAGCGGTGGCGGGAGAACTCGTCGATCTCGGTGAAGCTGCCCTCGTCGAGCAGGGCCAGCACCCGCTCGCGGGCCGTCAGCTTGCCGCGCGAGTGCTGGCGCTCGACGGCGGCGGGGGAGGCGGCGTTGACGGCCTCGTCGATGCGGCGTCCGAGGTCGGCGAGCTTGCCGGCCGTCGTGTGGATGTCGATCTCCATGGCCCGACACTAGCGCCGCCCTCCCTCGGTCGGACCGCGCCGCGAGGGGTGCCGCCTGGACGCCGCTAGGCTGCCGGTATGTCGTTGGTGCCGGCCCCTGCCGACGAGCGGGCCATCCGGGCGGGGCTGTCCGGAGTGCCGCTGTGGACGTCGGTGCGGTGCGTCCGCGAGACGGGTTCGACCAACGCCGACCTCGCCGCCGCCGCCCGGGCCGGGGCGGCGTCCGGGTCGGTGCTCCTCAGCGAGCACCAGACTGCGGGACGGGGCCGGTTCGATCGCCGGTGGGAGTCGCCGCTCGGCACCTCGATCGCCCTCTCCGTGTCGCTGGCGCCCCGGCGTCCGGTGCCGGAGTGGGGCTGGCTGTCACTGCTGGCCGGCGTCGCGGTCCGGGGCGGAATCCTCGACGCGACCGGGACGGACGACGCGCGAATCCACCTCAAGTGGCCTAACGACGTGCTCATCGACGGGCGCAAGGTCTGCGGCGTCCTCTCCGAGGCCGTCGAGACGGCGTCGGGCTGGCAGGCGATCGTCGGCATGGGCATCAACATCGCGATGGCCGAGCACGACCTCCCGGTCGCCAACGCGACCTCCCTGCGCATCGCCGGGCTGCCCGAGAACAAGGACGCTCTCGTCGTCGCCACGCTCACCCGGCTCGCCGACCTCGTCGCGGATTGGGAGGCCGGGGGCGATGTCCGTGGCCGGTACGTCCGCGAGTGCGCGAGCGTCGGACGCCGGGTGCGCATCGTCGAGAGCCCGCAGAGCGTGCGGGAGGGCCTGGGGCTGGACGTCGACACCGACGGCCGGCTGGTGGTGCGGCTGGACGACGGCTCCCGCCGCGCCTTCGCCGCCGGTGACGTCCACCACCTCCGCTAGGCCCGTGGGGGCCGGCGTCCCCGGTTTCTCCCCCTCGATCGCGCCCGATTCTGGTCTCCGCGTGAGCCGGATTCCTAGGATTCCTGGCGTGGATCAGCAGCGGCGGCGACGCCTCATTCTTGGGGCGTTCCTCGGTATTGTCGGCGCCAATTTCCTCGCCCAGGTTCCGTACTACTACCACCAGTACTACGCCCGTTCCCACCGGCCGCCGACGCTCCTCGGGGCGGTGCTCATGCTGTTCGTGCTGGCCTGGTTCCTTCTGGGCTATGGGCGCCTCGCGGCCCGCAAACCGCTCGGGCTCATTCTCTCGGTGTCGTTCCTCGGGGTGGAATTCCTCTTCTATCTGCAGACGCAGATCGTTCAGGCGGCCACCGGCAACGGAATCCTGCTGCACGTCCTGCATCCGGACGACCCGCTGTTGTTCGTCGTCTTCCTCATCGGCTACGTCAACCTCGTCGCCGCGCCGTTCCTCGTGGGGGCGCTGCTGCGGCACCGCGCACTGTTCGGGCCCGTCAGCAACTGAGCCTCCCGCGATCGGCGGAGGGGGCGAGGGGACTGTGGTGATCACAGTGGTGGGCGCAGAGGGACTCGAACCCCCGACCACCTCCTTGTAAGGGAGGTGCTCTAACCAACTGAGCTATGCGCCCGGGGCGGCACGGCCCGGCGGCCGTGCCAATTCTGACAGCACACGTCCCCGGGGGCCACCGGAGACGCCGGGGGACAGCCTCAGGCCAGCGCCTCCCGGACGATCTCCGACACCCGTCGCCCGTCGGCCCGCCCGGCGACCTCGGCGGTCACGGCCTTCATCACCTGGCCCATCTGCTTCATCGTCGGCCGGTCGCCGCCCGCGGACTGCCGGGTGATGATCGTGTCGACGATCGCACGGATCTCATGGTCGCCCATCTGTGCGGGCAGGTACCGCGACAGGAATTCGGCCTCCGCGGCCTCCTTCGCCGCCAGTTCGGGGCGGCCGCCGTCGGCGTAGGCCTGGGCGGAGTCCTTGCGTTTGTTCACCTCGCGGGTGACGACGCGGATCTCCTCCTCGTCGGTGAGCTCACGGGCCTCCTTGCCGGCGACCTCCTCGTTCTGGATCGCGGCCAGCGCCATGCGGACATTGCTCCTCGCCGCCTCGTCCTTCGCCTTCATGGCGGTGACGAGGTCGGCGCGCAACTGGTCCTTCAGTGCTCCCATGACTTCCTCTCGCGTGCGACGACCGTGCCAGTCTCCCACGCCCCCCTGACCCGCTCCACCTCAGCGACCCGTCACCCCGGGCAACGGCCCGAGCAGGGCCTCGGCGGCGTCCGCGAGCTCGGGCAGGTCGGCCCGCGCCCTGGCCATGAGGACGCCGGACCCGTCGGCGCGGCTGGGGGTACCTTCCGCCCGCCACCGGGACGCCGCCTCCGGCAGCAACTGCGCGGGCAGGCGACCCGCGGCGTTGGTGACCCGCCACCACGGAACCGTCGGATCGCCGCACCCGCTGAGGAAGCGCCCCACCTGACGGGGATTGGCCTCGAACAGGGCGGCGATGTCGCCGTAGGCCACCACCCGGCCCGCCGGAACCAGCCGGGCCACGGTGTACACCTCCTCCGGAGTCATGCCCGCATCCTGCCGTGTCCCTGCCCGTCCGTGGCGCCCCGCCCGGTCCGGGGCCGGACGCCGGGTAGCGTCGGGGCGTGGTGACCCTCCGCCGGATGCTCGTCCTGCTGCTCCTCGCCACCGTGATCCCCGTGGCCGGGCCCGCCGCCCGTGCCGCGGCCGCTCCCACTCCCGGCCCCGGATGGTCCGCCACCCCGGTGTCGTCCTCGGCCCTTCACGGCGAGTGCGCCGAGGTGCTGTTCGTCGGCGTCCGCGGGTCGGGGGAGTCGCCGCCCTACGGGTCGACGATCGCCGCCCTCCGCGACGCCATCGCTGCCGGGGCCGGGGGTGCCAGCGTCCGGCAGGTCTACCTCGACTATCCGGCCGGAGCCATCGACGCCGTCGACCGGCGCTCTCTCGAGGACGCGATCTTCGATCCCACCGCCGCGCAGAACGCCTACTTCGCCTCGGTGGGCGCCGGCGTCACCGCCCTGTCGAACCTCATCGCCTCGCAGGCCCAGGCGTGCCCGTCCCAGCGGCTGCTGCTGGCCGGCTTCTCCCAGGGGGCCGAGGTGGTCGTGCGGACGCTGGCCCTGCACCCCCAGGGGCCGCACCTGCTGGCGGCGGTCGTGCTCGGCGACCCGCTGCACTACCCCGGACAGAACACCCTCGAACTCGACGGCACAGCCGGCAACCGCGCGTTCGGCCTGGTCACCGCCCTCAACTACCTGCGCGGGGTCGCCGACCCGCTGGACAACCCCACGCGCGCCGACCAGGTGCACGCCGTGGTGCAGGCGGCGGTCGACATGTACCAGGGCACCATCGACACGACCCGGCTCACCGCGATGATGGCGGCCGACAAGCTGGCGATCTCGGGGATGGACGCCCCGCACGTCTACTCCGTCTGTGACGAGGGCGACCTGGTGTGCGACGCCGCCCAGCCCCTCGCCCGGGTGCTCACGACGGCCAGCACGATCACCGCCGAACGCGACCGCGCCCGCCCGATCCACCTCGGCTACCACGGCGCGGCGGTCGCGCACACGGTCTCGGCCGTGGACGCCGCCCTGGCGGCGCTCCCGCCCTCCACGACCACGACCGCTCCGCCACCGCCACCCGCGCCGGTGGAGGAGTGGCTCCCGGTCGGCGTGGCCGGCCTGGCCCTCGCCGTCGTCCTGCTCGTCGTCGCCCTGCACCTGGGACGCCGGTGGCGTCGCCGGGTGCGGGCGGTCGCCGCCCACCGCCGGGACGGATAAACTCGCTCCTTGTGGCACTCGAAGACCTGCAGAACACCATCGCCGAACTCGACAAGTCGCTGAGCAGCATCGAGGCCGTCGTCGACCCCGCGGCGAAGCGCGCCGAGATCGGCGAACTCGAGAAGCAGGTCAGCGCCCCCGACCTGTGGGACGACCAGGACAACGCCCAGCGGGTCACGTCCCGGCTGTCGTCGTTGCAGGGCGAAGTCGAACGGGTGTCGGGCCTGCGCAGCCGGCTCGACGACGTGGAGGTGCTGCTCGACCTCGCCACCGAGGAGGGCGACGCCGAGTCGGTCACCGAGTCGGAGTACGAGATCGGCCGGCTGAAGAAGGAGATCGCCGCCCTCGAGGTGCGCACCCTGCTGTCCGGCGAGTACGACGAGCGCGACGCGCTCGTCACCATCAGGTCCGAGGCGGGGGGCGTCGACGCCGCCGACTTCGCCGCGATGCTGCTCCGCATGTACACGCGCTGGGCCGAGCGGCACAACTACAACTACGAGGTCTACGACATCTCCTACGCCGAAGAGGCGGGCATCAAGTCGGCGACCTTCACCGTCCGCGCACCGTTCGCGTACGGCTCGCTGTCGGTCGAGGCCGGCACCCACCGGCTGGTCCGCATCTCCCCGTTCGACAACCAGGGACGCCGCCAGACCTCCTTCGCGGGGGTCGAGGTGCTCCCCGTCACCGAGGAGGCCGACCACATCGACATCCCCGAGAGCGACGTGCGCATCGACGTCTTCCGGTCGTCCGGCCCGGGCGGCCAGAGCGTCAACACGACCGACTCCGCGGTGCGCATCACCCACCTGCCGACCGGCATCGTGGTGAGCTGCCAGAACGAGAAGTCGCAGCTGCAGAACAAGGCCGCGGCGATGCGGGTGCTCCAGTCGCGGCTCCTCGAGCGGGCGCGCCAGGAGCGCGAGGCGCAGATGCGCGAGCTCAAGGGCGACGGGGGGAACTCGTGGGGCTCGCAGATGCGCTCGTACGTCCTGCACCCCTACCAGATGGTCAAGGACCTGCGCACCGACTACGAGGTCGGCAACCCCGATTCCGTGTTCGACGGTGACATCGACGCGTTCATCGACGCCGGGATCCGCTGGCGCCGACAGGCCGCCTGACAAGGATTTCCGGTCGGCGAACGGCGTGGTGACCGCGCCGAAGCGGTGGTTCGGGGCTGCGTACCTTAGAATTCTCAAGTCCCTGCGCGCTCCGTGCGGCGCGTGACCCGGGCTCACTTCCCCAGCAGAGGCCGATGCATGATCACCTTCGACAACGTCACCAAGTTCTACGACAGCCAGCAGGTCCCCGCCCTGTCGAACGTCAACGTTCAGATCGACAAGGGAGAGTTCGTCTTCCTCGTCGGGTCGTCGGGATCCGGTAAGTCCACCTTCCTCCGGCTCATTCTGCGCGAGCTCGTCACGAGCAGGGGGCAGGTGCTCGTCGCCGGCCGCGACCTGGCCCGGATCCACCCGTGGAAGATCCCCCAGCACCGCCGCCGGATCGGCACGGTGTTCCAGGACTTCCGGCTGTTGCCGGGCAAGAGCGTCAACGAGAACGTCGCCTTCGCGCTCCAGGTGATCGGACGTCCCACCAGTGAGATCCGCCGCCGGGTGCCCGAGACCCTGCAGACGGTCGGGCTCACCGGCAAGGGCGACCGGCTGCCCGAGGAACTGTCGGGCGGCGAGCAGCAGCGGGTGGCCATCGCCCGGGCCTTCGTCAACGACCCGGCGATCCTCATCGCCGACGAGCCCACGGGCAACCTCGACCCGGCGACCAGCGTCGGCATCATGAAGCTGCTCGACCGGATCAACCGCACCGGCACCACCGTGATCATGGCCACCCACGACTCGACGATCGTCGACCAGATGCGTCGGCGGGTCCTCGAACTCGACAAGGGTCTTCTCGTGCGCGACCAGACCAAGGGTGTGTACGGCGCGTCCTGATCGCCGACCCCGCCTCCGCCACGACCCACCACGCGTCACACACGAAGGAATTGCCTCATCATGCGCCACACTCTGCGGGAAACCTGGTCCGGGCTGCGTCGCAACCTGTCGATGACGATCGCGGTCATCGTGACGATGTGGGTGTCCCTGACCCTGTTCGGCGTCGGGCTGATGACCACCCAGCAGGTCGACCTCGTCAAGGGCAAGTGGTACGACAAGATCGAGATCTCGGCGTTCCTCTGCGTCAAGGACCTCGGCCAGTACCCGGGCGGCACGTGCACCGCCAACCAGGACACCACCGACGCGCAGCGCGCGGCCATTCAGAAGGCCCTCGAGTCGAACCCCGAGGTGCAGAAGGTCTACTACGAGACCAAGGCCGACGCCTACCAGCAGTTCCAGCAGACCTACAAGAACACCCCGATCCTCAACACCCTCACCCAGGACCAGATGCAGGACTCGTTCCGGGTCAAGCTCGTTGACCCGAACAACTACGAGGGCGTCGTGCAGGAGTTGCGCGCCATGCCCGGCGTCCAGGCGGTGCAGGACCTGCACACCGTGCTCGACCCGCTCTTCCGCGCGCTCAACGCGGTGAAATGGGCCGCCAACGGCATGAGCGCGCTGCTGCTCATCGCCGCCGCCCTGCAGATCGGCAACACCATCCGGATGGCGGCCTTCTCCCGCCGCCGTGAGCTGGGCATCATGCGGATGGTCGGGGCCAGCAACACCTACATCCTGCTGCCGTTCCTCCTGGAGAGCCTGGTCGCCGGCGTCCTCGGCTCGGCCTTCGCCGACGGGACGATCGCGCTCGGCAAGTACCTGCTCGTCGACCGCAACGCCGAGGAGACGATCAAGACCCTGCGGTGGATCGACTGGTCGCAGACCGGCGTGATCCTGGCCGGGGTCGCCGGCGTCGGCATCCTGCTCTCCGTAGTTCCCACGCTCATCGCCACCCGGAAGTACCTGCGCGTATGATCTGAAGCGCCGCAACTTCAACCGTCGGGGGAGAGAAGTCGCAGTGGCTAGGGCTTTTGGCGCAGGTGTCTGCAGTGGTGCCCCTGGTCCGACCGTGCACCGGGTGCTCGTCGGCACCGCCCTCGTCGCTGCCTGCGCGACGTCGCTCACCGTCCTACCCGCGCACGCCGACGGGGTCGACACCGACAAGCAGCCGGTGGCGGTCACGGTCGGCGACGACCAGCGGCAGCTCGACCAGCTCAACCAGCGGCTGAGCGAGGCGGAGGCGGACCTCGTCCGGTCGCAGGCCGAACTCACCGCCGCGGAGGCCGCCCTCGCCGCCGCCCGCAAGCAGCGGCAGCAGGCCGAGGT
>JAJYQH010000346.1 GCA_021794705.1 Actinomycetes bacterium
GGCCGGGGCGCCCGGCCCCGACCGGCGGTCGCGGCACAATGGCAGGCATGTCCACGCAGAACTGGAACCAGAACCCGAACGAGCCGAACGACCAGGCGTCGTGGGGCTCCTCGTGGGACGCCGTGGGGCGCCCGAACCCGCCCCAGCCCGGCCAGCCACCCGAGGGCATCCCCGGGCAGCCGGGCCCGACGCGCCCCTACCCGGGCCAGCCGCTGCCGAACGGGTCGGCGTCCGAGCCGACCATCCCCGGGTTCCAGCCCGGCGTCCCGGCGTCGCAGCCCACCGCGCCGCCGCCCGGTGAGGGGAACTGGGTGGCTCCGGGGTGGAACGCCCCCCAGCAGGACCAGTGGCAGACCGGCTGGCACAACAGCACCCAGCAACCCGACGGACCGCGCTACGGCGACCAGCCCGCGGGCCAGCAGTGGCAGCCGCCCGCGGGCCAGGCGTGGGCCGGGGACGACTGGAACCGCACCCCGGCGCCCCGACCGGCCCGCACCAGCCCACTGGCGGGCTTCCTCAGCGCCCTGTTCGACCTCGACTTCCGCCGCTACGTCACGCCCCAGATCGTGCGGATCCTCTACATCCTGTCGATCATCGCCGTGGGGCTGTACTGGATCGGGTCGGTGATCACCCTGTTCGCCGCCTCGCGGTCGACCTCGGTGCTCACCGGGCAGACCACCACGAACGGCGGCGTCGTCTTCCTCGCGGTGCTCGACCTGCTCATCGGCTGGATCTTCGCCCTCGCCGCGATCGCCCTCGTGCGCATGCAGTACGAGTACATCCTCGCGCTCATCCGCACGAGCGAGTACGCGCGCGACATCAAGGCGCACCTCGGGGCGCCGGACGCCGGCGACAGCCGGGGGCGCGGCGACGCGTCCCGGCCGGAGGTCTCCTGATCGTTCGGCCCCGGAGCGGCCCGGCTCAGTACAGCAGGGCCAGCGTCGGGTCCTCGAGGATCGCCGCGACGTCGTAGAGGAACCGCGAGCCCTGCTCGCCGTCGATCAGCCGGTGGTCGAACGACAACGCGACGGTGGTGACCCAGCGGGGCTCCACCCGCTCGTTCGCCCCCTCGCCGACCACCCACGGACGCCGCTGGATGGCGCCCATGCACAGGATCGCCGACTCGTTGCGGTTGATGATCGGCGTCCCGGCGTCGATGCCGAAGACACCGACGTTGGTGATCGTGAAGGTGCCGTTGGCGTAGTCGGCGGGTTGCAGCTTGCCCTCGCGGCTCACCTGCACCAGCTGGTTGGTGGCCCGGGCGAGCTCGAGCAGCGACATCCGCTGGGCGCCCTTGATGTTCGGCACCATCAGTCCCCGCGGGGTCGCCGCGGCGATGCCGAGGTTGACGTCCTCGTGGTAGACGATCTCCTGGTTCTCCTCGTCCCACGAGGCGTTGATCACAGGCGTCGCCTCCATCGCGAGGCACACGGCCTTGGCGTGCAGCAGCAGCGGCGAGATGCGCAGGCCCGCGAACTCCCGGCGCGCCTTGATCCGCTCGACCATGTCCATCGTCGCGGTGATGTCGACGGTCACCCACTCGGTGACGTGCACGTGCGTGGTGACGGAGTCGATCATCGCCTGCGCGGTGACCTTCCGGACGCCGCGGATCGGCTCGCGCCGCTCCCCACCGGTCGACCCGCGACGGAACGAGTCCCCCGAGGTGCGGGCCGACTCGTCGCCGACGAACGATCCGCCGAAGCCGCCCTCCGCCGATCCGACGTACGACTCGGACCCGATGCTCTGCTCGCCGAACCGGCCCCCCGCGTACTCCTTCTGGTTTCCCTGACCGAACTGCCCGTTCGTGGCGGCCTCGTCCTCGCTCATCACCCGGCCGGAGGCCAGCGTCTGCAAAGCGGCGGCGGCCTCGACGTCGCCGCGGGTGATCCGACCGTCGGGTCCGGTGCCGCTGACGGTCTCGAGGTCGACGCCCAGCAGCTTGGCGAGCCGACGCACCGGCGGCTTGGCCAACTTCGGTCCCGAGCCGCGCGCCGGCACGATGTCGGTGCTCCGCGGGGCCTGCCCCGGCTCGGGCAGCGGGTCGCCGTGCGGCTCGGCCACGACCGGTCCCCCGGGCGTCACCTCGTCGGCGCGGCGTCCGTGCTCGCTCTGCTGGTAGCCCGCGTTGTAGTCCTCGTGCACCTGGCGGCCGTTGGCCTCACCCGCCGGACGACGCCGGCGCCGCCGGGACGCCGACCCGCTCGGCCCGTACCCCACGAGGTTGGGACCGGAGCCGTCCCCGGCGTCACCCGCCTCGCCGGAGGGAGCGGCGTCCGCGGGCGCGCTGCCCGACCCGTCGTCGATGCTGACGATGGGCGTTCCCACCTCCACCGTCGCGCCCTCGGGGACGAGCAGCGCGCTGATCGTGCCGGCGACCGGCGCGGGGAGCTCGACGAGGGACTTGCTCGTCTCGATCTCGACGATGATGTCGTTGACCTTGACGGTGTCGCCCTCGGCGACCATCCAGCGGATGATCTCGGCCTCGACGAGGCCCTCGCCCGGGTCGGGCAGGCGGAACTGGAACATCGTTTCTCCCTCGGCTTCGAGAACAGGGTGTCAGTAGGCCAGCGACCGGTCGACTGCGTCGAGGATGCGGTCGACGTCGGGCAGGAAGTCGCTCTCGACCCGGGAGTTCGGGTAGGGGAGGTCGTGCCCCGTGACCCGCAGCACCGGCGACTCCATGAGGTAGAACAGCTCCTCACCCAGCCGGGCGGCCACCTCCGCGCCCACGCCGAGCGTGCGGACGTCCTCGTGGACGACGACGGCGCGCCGGGTGCGCCGGACTGAGTGGGTCAGCGTGACCATGTCGATCGGCGAGAGGCTGCGCAGGTCGATCACCTCGAGCGAGCGCCCCTCCTCCTCGGCGATCGTGGCCGCCTCGACGCAGGTCTTCACCATCGGCCCGTAGGCGATGAGGGTGGCGTCGGTGCCGCCGCGCACGATCCGCGCCTGGTGCAGCGCGATCGGCTTCGACTCGTGCACCACCTCGCCCTTGTCGTGGTAGCGGCGCTTCGGCTCGAGGAAGATCACCGGGTCGTCGGAGGCGACCGCCTGCTGGATCATCCAGTAGGCGTCGTTGGGGTTGGAACAGGTGACGACCTTGAGCCCCGCGGTGTGCACGAAGTAGGCCTCCGGCGACTCGGAGTGGTGCTCGATCGCGCCGATCCCGCCGCCGTAGGGGATCCGGACGACCATGGGGACGCTGCTGCGGCCGTTGGTGCGGTTGTGGAACTTGGCCACCTGGCTGACGATCTGGTCGAAGCCGGGATAGACGAAGCCGTCGAACTGGATCTCGATGACCGGCCGATAGCCCCGCATCGCCATGCCGAACGACGTGCCGATGATCCCCGACTCCGCGAGCGGGGCGTCGATGACCCGCTCCTCGCCGAAGTCCTTCTGCAGCCCCTCGGTGATGCGGAACACCCCGCCGAGCTTGCCGATGTCCTCGCCGAACAACAGCACCTTGGGGTTGGCGTCGAGCGCCCGGCGCAGGCCGGCGTTGAGCGCCTTGGCCATCGTCATCGTGCTCATCGGGCACTCTCCTCGGACAGCGGCTCGAAGCGGGCGAGGTAGCTCAGGTGCGCGTCCCGGTCGTCCTCGGACTCGGCCGTCGGTTCGCGGAACAGCACGTCGAAGCGGTGCGCGAGCGACTCGCTGTCGAGCTGGCGGCAGGTGGACCGGATGTGCTCGCCGAGGGCGTCGGCCTCGGCGTCCAGGTCGGAGAGCCACCCGTCGTCGATCGCCCCGGCGTCGAGCAGGTAGGTCTTCACCCGCTCGATCGGGTCCTTGCGCCGCCACGCCTCGGTCTCCTCGGAGAGCCGGTACTTGGTCGGATCGTCGGACGTGGTGTGCGCGCCCATGCGGTAGGTGAAGGCCTCGATGAATGCGGGTCCCTGCCCCTGGCGGGCCCGCTCCATCGCCCAGTCGGTGACCGCCTTGACGGCGAGCACGTCGTTGCCGTCGACGCGTACGCCCGGGAACCCGTAGCCCCAGGCTCGTTGGTAGAGGGGGATGCGGCTCTGCCGGGTGGACGGCTCGCTGATGGCCCACTGGTTGTTCATGCAGAAGAAGACGACGGGGGCCTGGAAGCTGGCCGCGAACACGTACGACTCGTTGACGTCGCCCTGGCTGGAGGCGCCGTCCCCGTGGTAAACGAGCACGGCGGCGTTGCGGTCGGGCTCGGGGTTGCCGATCAGCCCGTCGCGCTGGAGCGCCATCGCATAGCCGGTCGCGTGCAACGTCTGGGCGCCGATGATGATCTGGTACTGGCCGAAGCGGTGCTCGTCGATGTCCCAGTCGCCCATCGAGGTGCCCCGGAACAGCGCGAGCATGTCGCCGACGGGGACGCCGCGGAGCATGGCGACACCGTGCTCGCGATAGGTGGGGAACACCATGTCGGCGTCCCGCACCGCGCGTCCGGACCCGATCTGTGCCGCCTCCTGTCCGAGCAGCGGCGGCCAGAGTCCCAGTTCGCCCTGCCGTTGGAGGCTCGTGCCCTCCAGGTCGAGGCGGCGCGCGAGCACCATCTCGCGGAGGAGTCCGGCGATCTCGGCGTCGTCACCGGTGAAGGCGAAGTCCGGATGCTCGACCCGGCGACCCTCCGGCGTGAGCAACTGCACCATCTCGTCGGACGCCGTCATGGCGTCCGCGTGCGGCGTGGCACCTGGTGGGCCACCCCAGGGCTGGAGGGGCTGACTCATCGAGATCCTTTCCGGCGACGGCGTGGGCGCGGAGACGACCGGAGTCCCGCCGGCGGGAGCCGGGGCCGGGCGGCGATCGCTGGGTCGAGACTAGTTGGACATATGGTGTGAAGGAGACGCGAAACGCTAACCTACGCAACCGGAGGTTACTACACCGTAACCAAGTGGGCCAAGGACTCATGCGCGTCCGCCGGCGCATCGTCGAGCGGCCGCGTCGGTGGGTGAGCACCGACGAGACCCCCCATCGGGGTGAGGTCACCCCGATCCCGCAAACCTCCTCACTAGGTGGGAGGCCCGAAGGGGTGTGACGATCCCACCCCGCGGGGTGAGCAGATTCCGCTAACCCGTTGGTGGCCCGATCGCCGGATGCAATACTCCGAAAGTGACTTCTGGGCCTTCCGCCGCGCCGCCGGTGCGCATCTCCGTCGTCAACGACTACGAGTTGGTGGTCCAGGGCGTTCGCATGATGCTGGCCCCCTGGTCCCACCGGATCGAAGTCGTCGAACTCGACGTCCACTCCACCGTCCGCCAGCCCGTCGACATCGCGCTGTTCGACATGTTCGGGCAGGACCGCTCCGCCCTGCAGAAGGTGCGGGTGCACCTCCGGGACGCCGGCGTCGGCAAGGTCGTCGTCTACTCCTGGCAGTTCACCCGGGAGGCCGCGCAGGCGTTGCTCGAAGCGGGCGTGTCCGGGGTCATCTCCAAGCGACTCCCCGCCGCCCGCCTCGCCGGCGCACTGCTCGACGTGGCGGCCGGGCACACCGTCGTCGCGGCCAACGGCTGGTCGCTGCGGGGCGATGATCCCGCCCCCGCTCCCGAGGTCGCCGAGAACCACGCCGACTGGCCCGGGCGCGAGTACGGGCTCACGATGCGCGAGGCCGAGATGATCGCGATGATCACCCAGGGCCTCACCAACACCGAGATCGCCCGCCGGGCCTTCATCAGCGGCAACACGGTGAAGTCGTACATCCGCGCCGCCTACCGCAAGATCGGCGTCACCCGGCGCTCGCAGGCCGTGGCGTGGGGGCTGCGCCACAACATGACGCCGCACGCGAGCCGGGTGACCCCCGCGTCCTGACCGTTCCGAGCCTCGGCGGTGCGGGGCACCCTCCGCGGTCCGGCCGCCGCTGGGTAAAGTGCCTGCGGTGACCAGCGAGACAACCCAGGCGGGCCTCCGCGTCGCGATCGTCGGTGGCGGCGTCACCGGCCTCGTCGCCGCGTGGCGCATCGCCCGCGAGCGGCCGGACGCCCACGTGACCCTCCTCGAGGCCTCGGACCGGCTCGGCGGCCAGGTGCGCGCCATCGACGTCGAGGGCGTCCAGGTCGACGTCGGCGCCGAGGCGATCCACCTCGGCGCGCCGGACGCCGCCTCCCTCGTCCGAGAGCTCGGCCTCGACACGACAGTCATCGCCGCCCGCCGCGGCCAGTCCCTGCTGCTCACCCGGCGCGGACTGCGTCCGCTGCCCGCGGGAGTGGGCCCGACCGGCCCGACCCAGGTGGGCCCGGTGCTGAAGTCGGGAATCCTCAGCGTTCCCGGGCTGCTGAGAGCGGGACTGGAGCCGCTCACCCGCCGCCGCCACCCCGGGGACCTCAGCGTCGGCGACTTCATCGACGGGCGGTTCGGGCGCGAGGTGACGACGACGTTCGTCGACCCGCTGCTCGGCAACCTGCACTCGGGTGACGTCCACCGGCTGAGCCTGCACGCGACCGCGAAGCAGTTGGTGCCGGTCGCGGCGTCCGGCGACTCGCTGCTGGTCAGGGCGCTGAAGAAGCGGGTGCCCCCGCCGCGGCGTCCCGATGCTCCGGCCCCGCTGCCGATGTTCGCCAGCTGGCCAGGTGGGCTGGGCGCGCTGGTCGCGGCGCTCACCTCCGCCCTCGACGGACGCGTGTCGGTGCGCACCGGCGTCCCCGCCGACGCCGTCGTCCGCGACGGGGAGGCCTGGCGGGTCGAGACCTCCGAGGGTCCGGTCGCCGCGGACGCCGTCGTCGTCGCCGTGGGTCCGGAGGCGACAGGCCGCCTGCTCGGCCCGCACTCCCCCGCGGTGGCGACCGCGATGGGCGGGGTCGACGCGGCGTCCGTGGCCACCGTCGTGCTCGCCTACGAGGCGGACGCCGCCGGCGCGAACGAGGTGCTGCGCGACTACAACGGCCTGCTGCTCAACTCGCACCAGTCGGGGACGCTCAAGGCCATGACCAACATGTCGCGGAAGTGGCCGCTCGACCACCCGGACTGGCACATCGTCAGGGTCTCGGTGGGCCGCGCGGGCCAGCGGACCGCCGTCGACCTGTCGGACGACGAGATGATCGGCGGCGTCACCCGCGAACTGGCCGACCTCATCGGGCTGGCCGCCCGGCCGGTGTTCGCCCGCGCGGTGCGCTGGCCGGCGACGCTGCCGCAACTGTCGGTCGGTCACCTGGAGCGGGTCGCGGCGGCGCGGGACGAGTTGTCGCGGCTGGGTGGGCTCTACCTGGCCGGGTCGGCGTCCGACGGGCTCGGGCTGACCTCGACGATCGCCTCGGGGACGGCTGTCGCCCGCGCGGTGGCGGCGACCGGCGTCCGCGTGGGCTGAGGGCGCCGATTCCACCCGCTTGGGGTGGGGTTATCCTCACTCCTACACGGTGTCGTTGAGTGCGGCGCCCCAGCCGAGCGGGAGAGCCATGAGTACCCTCACCCAGTCCGACAGCCAGCCCGTCGACCTGTCGGCCGCGCCCGCCCGTGGGCACCGGCCGCTCGTGCGCACGATCAAGCACGACATCAACGCCAAGCCGTTCATCGTCATCTGGGAGGTCACCCGGGCCTGCCAGCTCGTGTGCAAGCACTGCCGGGCGGACGCCCAGCACACCCCCGACCCGCGCCAGCTCACCACCGAGCAGGGCATGGCGCTGCTCGACGAACTGGCCGCGTACGAGACGCCGCGTCCGCTGGTCGTCTTCACCGGCGGCGACGCGTTCGAGCGCGCCGACCTCGCGGCGCTCGTGCGCTACGGCACCGGGCTCGGCCTCAACGTGTCACTGTCGCCGTCGGTCACCCCGCTGATGACACCTGAGCTGCTCGCGGAGATGCGGGCGGCCGGCGGCCGGGCCATGTCGGTGAGCCTCGACGGCGCCACCGCCGAGACCCATGACGCGTTCCGCGGGTTCGCCGGCACCTTCGAGGCCACGATGCGGGCCGCCCGGTGGATCACCGACGCCGGGTTCCGGCTGCAGGTGAACTCGACGTTCACCAAGGGCAACATCCACGAGGCGCCCGCGCTGCTCAAGACCGTCATCGACATGGGCGCGTTCATGTTCTACACGTTCCTGCTCGTTCCGACGGGGCGGGGCGCGGCTCTCGAGGCCCTCAGCCCCGACGAACGCGAGGACGTCCTCAACTGGCTGCACGACGTGAGCGACCGGATCGCGATCAAGACGACCGAGGCCCCGCAGTACCGCCGGATCGCCATCGAGCGCGAGCGCGCCAGGGCCGTGGGGCAGCCGCTGCCGCCGCGCGGCGAGCTGTACCACTACCTCACCGAGGAGACGACCCGGCTGCTCGGTGCCCACGCCGAACGCCCGCGTCCGCCGCGTCCGCCGATGGCGGTCAACTCGGGCTCCGGCTTCGCCTTCATCGACCACATCGGGGACGTCTACCCCAGCGGTTTCCTGCCCATCCACTGCGGCAACGTCAAGCGGCAGTCGTTCCGGGAGATCTACCGCGACTCGCCGGTGTTCCAGGCGTTGCGGCGTCCGCAGGAGTTCGAGGGCAAGTGCGGGGTGTGCGAGTTCGCCACCCTGTGCGGCGGCTCGCGCTCGACCGCCTACGCGATGACGGGGAACTACCTGGCGTCCGACCCCACGTGCGCCTACGTTCCGCCCGCTTGGGCGGCGAGGGAGTCAGCCGAATCTGCAGGCTAGCCACGGTGGGGCCACCCGCAGGGGCGCCGACCCCCGCGCCTCGCCTGCATTTTCGGCCGTGTCACAGCGGCGCCCGGATCGCCCGCGCTCTCGAGATGCGTTCCGCCGTCCGCTCCGGATCGGTTCGGATCATTCCCAGGGTGAGTCCCATCAGCCGGAAGCCCTCCGCCATGAGCGCCGCCCGGCGCCGGTAGTCGTACTCCCGGTCGAGCAACGTCGTGTGGTGCTCGAGGCCGTCGAGCTCCAGGATGAGGCGCTGCCGGCGGAAGAGTGCGTCAGCGAAGTACACGGCTCCTTGCGCCTCCACCCTCACGTTGCCCCGCCACCCTGTGATTCCGCTCGTGCGGAGGAAGGCGTGCAGTTCCGCCTCCCCCACCGACCATGGGTTCTCCCGGGCGAGCCACAGTTCCCGGCGCACCATCGGGTTCCCCTCCCGCATGGGGGTGGCCGCAAGGGTGGCGTGGAGCGACCGAAGGGTGACGGCACGGCTTCTCAGCGCCTCGTACAGCGGCTCGCGGTCCCCGGCCCGAAGGAGGTCGACCACGGTGAGACTGGGCTCGCTGTGCGGGATTCCTCCCCGGTAGCGGACAAACTCCGTCCTGACCACTGCTTCCACCACCTCGAACCCCTGTCGGCGGGTCGCCCGCGGCCCGGCGATCGTGATGGTGCCGAGGGCCAGCTGAGGCGCGAACGAGAGCCGCGCCGCCGCCCGCCCCAGCAGGACGCCGCCGGGTCGCCACAGTGACGCGGCCGCGATCCGCGTGTCCGAGTCACGCCTCTGGTGCGCCGGAACGACGATCCCCGGCAGGAGGCGCACCAGTCTTCCGGAGGCCACTCCCGACCTGATCGCACCACTGAGCCGGGGATGCTCGCCGCACCGGATCGCGAGGACCCCGGCAAGGATCTCGTCCAGTTCTCGGTAGCTGCTCGTCACGCCAGGATTGTCTGGATGGTTCGGCCTCCGGACGACGGCGGGCGGCGACTTGTGGACAACTGCCGGATCTGCAGGCACATCGGGGGGTCGGGGCCGCAAGGGGGCTCCTTCCCCCCGGCTCGACTGCAGATTCGGCGGGCGGGCGGTCAGGCGGCGCGCGACCGGCGATCGGCAGGCGGGGCTCACGCCGGGGCGCGCCGACCACCCGCGCGACGGGACGCCAGGCTGCTGACCGTGGTGCCCACGAGGATGGCGACGATGACGGCCAGTGACCACAGCGGCGGGACCGTCGGGACCGCGTGCCACACCGTGTGGGCCCAGTGCAGGATGAGCTTCACGGCGAT
>JAJYQH010000312.1 GCA_021794705.1 Actinomycetes bacterium
CCGGCCAGCCGCTCGGCCAGGCCTGCGAGGGCCACCGAGGTGTTGAGGTCGAGCCGCACGGTCGCCAGGTCGTCGGCCCGGGTGGCCCCGTGATTGATGATCACCACCGGCTTCCCGGTTCTCGCCGCGTGCCGGGCGAACCGCAGCCCGCTCATCACCGTGAGCGACGAGCCCGCCACGAGCAGCACGCCGGCGGCGTCCACCGCCTCGTAGGCCGCGCGCACCCGCTCGAGCGGCACCGGCTCCCCGAAGTAGACGACGTCGGGCTTGAGGATTCCGCCGCACCGGTGGCAGTCGGCGATCCGGAAGTCCGTCCAGTCGTCGACCACCGCGTCGCCGTCGGGACGCAGTTCGGCGTGTCCGGCGTCCGCGAGCGGCCGCACCCAGGGATTGAGGTCGGCCAGGCGGCGCTGCAGGTCGGCGCGTGCCGAGACGTGCCCGCAGGTGAGGCAGACGACGTCAGCGATGCGGCCGTGCAGGGTGACCAGGCGGCGGCTTCCGGCGGCCTCGTGCAACCCATCGACGTTCTGGGTGACCAGCCCGGTCATCCGGCAGCGGTCGGGTGCGTGTTCCCAGCGGGCCAGCGCGAGGTGGCCCGGGTTGGGGTCGGCATGCCCCATCCGCCCCCACCCCTGGTAGCTGCGCGCCCAGTAGCGCCGCCGGTTGGCCTCGTCGTGAACGAACTCGGAGTAGAGCATCGGCGTGGCGCGCTGGGAGGTGGGTCCGCGGTAGTCGGGGACCCCGGAGTCCGTGCTCACCCCCGCCCCCGTGAGGACGGCCACACTGCCGTTCCGGGCCAGCAGGTCGGCCGCGTCGTCGAGGGTGCCGCGCAGCACGGTCGTCGGTTCGTAGGCCCGGGTCGCCCGGTGGGTCGACACCAGTGCGCGGGACTGTGCCACGTGCGGTCCTCCGGATCGGGGCCGGACGGCGTCCGGCGGACGCTCCGATGCTACGTCGGCCGCGCGGGCCCAGCGCCCGCTCAGCCGTGCCGCGCGTGCCGGGGCCACTCCCGGGGCGGCCGCACGTTGCCGTGCCGGTGCCACGACCAGCTGACCGCCTGCTCCCGCAGCCAGCGCGGCACCTCGACCGCCGCCGCCGGGGCCACCGGCTCCGCGATCACCGACACGCCGGCCTCGTGGGCCGCCGCGAGCAGCTCGGGTTCGGGCTCCCCGAGGATCCGCACCCGGTCGAACCGGCCGCCCGAGAGCGACGCGATGGCCTCGTCCAGCGCGCCCCGGCGCACCTCCACGCCCGTGCCGACGAGAGATGCGGCGGCCCTGGCCAGGGCCACCTCGCCGTCGGGCACGCCGTCGGGGGCGCGCAGCAGCACGCGGGGCAGCGGCCGGTAGCCGAACCGGTTCACCTCGGCGGCCAGCCCGGTGGGGTCGACGTCGCGCGACCCGACCTCGCGGCACCAGGCGCGATAGGACGCCGCCACGGCCCGGACGCCGTCGTCGTCGAGGGTCACCGGCGCGACCTCGACCCATCGTCCCAGTGTGGACACGTAGTTGGGTCCCCCGGCCTTCGCCCCCGGGCCCACCGACGACCGCTTCCAGCCCCCGAACGGTTGGCGCTGCACGATCGCGCCGGTGATGTGCCGGTTGACGTAGGCGTTGCCGACCTCGACCCGCTCGAGCCAGTGGTCGACCTCGTCGTCGTCGAGGCTGTGGATGCCGCCGGTGAGGCCGAAGGGGACGCCGTTCTGCAACCGGATCGCGTCGTCGAGGTCGTCGGCGCACATCACCCCCAGCACCGGCCCGAAGCACTCGGTCTGGTGGTAGCTGGACCCCTCCCGGACCCCGAGCTTCACCCCGGGACGCCACAGGTAGCCCTCGTCGTCGAGCCGGCGCGGTTCCACCAGCCAGGTCTCCCCCTCGCCGAGGCTGACGAGGGCGTCGGCCAGCGGACCCCGGGGAGGGGCGATGAGCGGGCCGACGTCCGTGCCCGGCTCCCAGGCCGCGCCCACCCGCAGCGACTCGGCGGCGTCCCGGAGCTGACTGCGGAAGCGCTCCGACTCGTACACCGAGCGCTCGACGACGGCCAGGCTCGCGGCGGAGCACTTCTGCCCGGCGTGGCCGAACGCCGACTGCACGAGGTCTTTGACGGCGAGGTCGAGGTCGGCGGCCGCGGTGATGACGATGGCGTTCTTGCCGCTGGTCTCGGCGTGCAGCCGCAGGTCGGGCCGCAGCCGGTGGAACAGCCGGGCGGTGTCGTACGAGCCGGTGAGGATGACGGCCGCGGTGAGCGGGTGGGTGATGAGCGCCGTGCCCGCCGGGTCGTCGGCGCACGGCACGAACTGCAGCAGGTCGCGCGGGACACCCGCCGCCCAGCACAGCCGGGCGATGAGCGAGGCGGTCGCGACGGTCTCCGGCGCGGGCTTGAGGATGACCGCATTGCCGGGGGCGAGCCCGGCGAGAGCCCCGCCCGCGGGGATCGCGAACGGGAAGTTCCACGGCGGGGTGACGACGACGACGCCGAACGGCTCGTGCCGCATGCCCTCGACCCCGCCGAGCCGCATCGCTGACGCCGCGTAGTAGCGGGCGAAGTCCGTGCCCTCGGACACCTCGGGGTCGGCCTCCGCGGCTGTCTTGCCGCCGTCGCGGGCCATCACGGCGACAATCTCGCCCCGGTGCCGGCTGAACTCGTCGGCGACGGCCATGAGCAGGTCGCGCCGATCGGTGAGCGGCCGCTCCGCCCACCGGCGTCCGGCGTCGGCGGCCGACCGGACGGCCTCGTCGACCTGTTCGACGGTGCACCGGGTGTAGCGGTAGAGGACGCCGTCGGGCGCGGACGGGTCGATGCCCACCCCGTCGCACGGCTCGAGGACCTCGCGTCCCCCGACGACCGCCGGGATCGTCTCGGGCAGGGCGTCGCGCCAGGAGTCGGTGTGCTCGCGCCACCAGCGCCGGTTGTCGGGCAGGGAGAAGTCGGTGTCGGGCTCGTTGCGGAACGGGGTGTCCGGCGGCGTGGAGGGAAGCTCCGCGCCCCGGTTCTGGGTACGCCGGGGCGTCGCGGCGACGTCGTGCCGGGCGCTCACCGCGGTGCGGAAGCGGTCCGCCTGGTCGCGGAACTCGGCGGAGCCCTGTTCGAGGGTGAGGACGTGCCGCAGGAAGTTCTCCGGCCCGGTGTTCTCGTCGAGGCGGCGGACGAGGTAGGCGATGGCGGCGTCGAAGTCGGCGTCGTCGACGACCGGCGCGTACAGCAGCACCGATCCGGTGCGGCGGAGGGTGGCCCGGGCCTGGGCGGTCGCCATGCCGAGCAGCATCTCGAAGTCGACGCGCGACCGGACGCCGGCGTGCTCGGTGAGCTGCCAGGCCCAGGCGATGTCGAAGAGGTTGTGGCTGGCGACACCCGCCCTCACTCCCTCGCTGAGGGCGGGGTCGACCAGCCGTTCGAGGAGGCGCTTGTAGTTGGCGTCGACCTCCGCCTTGGTGGCGTAGGGGGCCGGCGTCCACCCGTGGAGTTCGGCGTCCACGGTCTCCATCGCGAGGTTCGCGCCCTTGACCAGGCGGATCTTGGTGCGCCCGCCGTACCGGTCGAACCGCTCGGTGGCCCAGCCGATGAGGTCGTCGAGCACCGCCACGGTGTCGGGCAGGTAGGCCTGCAGCACGATCCCGGCGTCCAGGCCGGCGAGGTCGGGGTCGCCGAGGGCCGCGCGGAAGGCGTCCACGGTGATGTGGAGGTCGCGGTACTCCTCCATGTCGAGGTTGACGAAGGTGACCGGCCGGGCGTGCTTGGCCGCCCGGTAGACACGGCGCAGGCGCTGCGCCACCTCGGCGACCGTGCCCTCGTGGTCGAGCACGCGCAGCTTGCCGCAGATCGCCGAGGGCTTCACCGACACGTAGGTGACATCGGGACGCCGCAACCTGTCGATCACGGCGTCCAGCCGCCGGTCGGCCTCCCGGTCGCCCAGCACCGCCTCGCCGAGGAGGTTGATGTTGAGCGCATAGCCCTCGGCCGCGATCTGGGACATCCGCCGTGCGAACGCGGGGTCGCGGGCCGGCAGGATCATCGGGCTCGACTGGAGCTTCACCTCGCCACGGACGAGCGGCATCACCAGGCGCGGGGCGAGAGCCGACGTCGAGGCGCCCGCCCGGACGAGGCCGCGGAAGGCCACGGGCAGGCCCGCCGGGGCGCCCACCCGGTCGATGAGCGACCGGAAGGCGTGCGCGGCCCGCCCGTCGTCGCGGATGCGCATCACCTCGTCGGTGAGGCCGAGCAGGAGGTCCTTGGTCGACTCGTCGTCCATCACCGCCCGGGTGAGCTGCTCCTGCAGCGCCTCGCCCGGACCGCGACGAGCCGCCCGGGACTCGGTGACGATCTCGGCGGCGAGGGCGACGGCCGGTTCGACGAGCGGGGCGAGCGGGTCGGGCGCCGGAGCGGGCGCGTCGGTGAGAGGGGCTCCAGCGGGATCACGGACGTCGTCGACCATGGCCCCATTCAACTCCTGACCTGCGCCGTCCCGTCGCCCGACCCGGGCTTATCCCGGCTGCGCGCACCGAGGGCTAGGAGGAGGGCAACCGCACGGTGCGCGACATCGGGCGGCCGTCCTGCGTCCACGTGACCCGCACGGACGCCGGCAGCGTCGCCCGAGGATGGCCGGGCGAGGCCCACTCGAGCACCCAGTAGCCGTGGGCCGTCTGCGCGGCGACCGGGCCGGCCGGAGTGTGCAGGACGATGTCGCTCACGCCGGCGGGCAGGGCGCCCCCGGCCGCATAGAGCCGGGAGCCGTTGCGATCGGGCTCCGCGAGAACGTGCGGTGCGAGCGAGGCGGGGAATCCGCCGACGACGAGCCGCTGGATCGCGGCGTCGGTGCCGAAGCACAGCATGCCCGACTGGAATCTCGATGCGCCGTACACCTGGACGTGGCCGCCCAGCGACTCCACCTGGGCTCCCGTGCCCGCGCCGCACCGGCTGCCCAGTGGGGTGCCGAACAGCGGCGCCCACGTGTGGAACTCCACGCTGGAGTAGTCGCGGAGCCAGTCGACGACCACCGTGCGTGACACCTTGCCCTGCATCCGGACGGTGATGCGCTCGGGCAGAACGGGCAGCACCCGGTTGTCGACGACCCGCGACCACACCCAGTAGCCGTGGTCGATGACCGCCGGCAGCGACGCGCCGGACAGCTCGATGTGCACGGACGACACGCCCGCCGGCACCTTGCCGCCCACGACGAGGGTCTGGGCGGCGTTCATCGTCTGCGGGGTCGACACCGCCACCCCGGAGCCACCCTGGGCGCTCACCGACACGGGTCCGCCGATCCACCCGGCCGCTCCCCCCACCGAGCAGGTCCAGAGCCGCTCGTCCTGGCTCACGACGAGGAATCCGCCGGCCGTCCGCGCTGACGGGCCGGGTAGCAGCAGCCGCAGCCCCGGTACCGGCTGGTCGCTGTGCAGGGCCGCCCCGCACAACTCGGCGGCCTGCTCCCAGTCGAGGTGGGTCGACTCCACCCGGGTGCCGAACCAGGGGACGAGCCAGGTGCGGGTGGCGTCGGCACCGTCGAACAGGATGAACACCGTCGGCGGCTGGTTCCCGAGGTCCCGGACCGCCATGGTGCGGGTGATCCACCACACCGGACCGCTCCACCTGGTGTCACCGCCGGTGTTGTCGAGCACGGTCGCGCGGAGCGTTCCGTTGGGCAGTGCCCCGCCCATGATCATGGAGAGGGTGGTGCCGGAGCGCACGACGATCTCCTCGAGGCTGCCGCCCGAGGCGTCGGGCTGCGCCACCTGCGAGAGCTCGAGGTGGCCCGCCATCGACGCGCACAGCTGCACCTGGCCGGTGAGGTTGAAGAACACCAGCCCCTGCAGCGGCTCGCCGGTGTCCTGAACCCGGATGAGGCTCGGGTCGAAGCCCTTGAGCGCCCGGCACTGCTGCATGAGCGACACGTCCACGGCGGTGTCGGGCGCCGAGGGGGGCGCCTCGGGGGCGACGGGGACACGGCTGAGCAGGTAGGCGCCGACGAGCACCGCCGCGAGCAGCAGCCCGGTGAGGGCGAGCGCGGGGCGCGGGCCGCGGATGCTCGGCTCCTGGCTCTCGGGAAGTTCCAGCAGCCGCCCCATGAGCACGTCCGCCACGTCGGTGGGCATCGGGCGGCCCGCGGGCGGGGGCGGGAGCCCGGCCGGCCGGGTGACGTTGGCGGACGCCAGGTCGTGCGAGACCCGCCCGGTGCGGGCGTGGGTGGCGAAGGCGACCTGGCGCCGCGACAGGTGCTCCCACTCGGTGAGGATCGCGGCGTCCCGCTCGGGCTCGGGCAGGGTCCGCAGCCACTCCCACCACTGCAGGAGCACCCGTTCGTCGGGAGCCGGCTCGACCAGGGAGGCCGCCCCGCGCGCGGTGGGCGGGGGGACGGTCCGGCAGCGGGCGGTGGCCAGCCCGAACACCCAGGCCTCCAGCGCGCGGTCGCCGAACGGAGCCCGCTCGCGGAGCCGCCACACGTCGAGGAAGGTGAGCTCCGCCAGCTCCACCGATGTCCTCGCCTGCAGGGTGCGCCGGAAGCAGTAGGTGACGATCCGCTCGCCCAGGGCCTCGAACAGCTCGGTGACAGCGCTCTGATCGGCCGCGTGCAGGCGCGCGCCCAGCCGCATGAAACCCCCGACCGCCATGGTCAGGCCCCTGGTGCGTGCACCGACATGCCGCGAGGATAGCTCCCGGGTGGTGGCCGGGGTGGCCGCCGACCGGTCGGCCCTCAGGCGGCCCGTTCCCGCCGCGTCGCCGACGGGTCCTGGTTGGCCAGCAGGTGCGCGGCGAAGGGGAAGATCAGCACGGTGGCGGCCCCGGCCGCGACGAGCACGGACGCGTTGTCCGGCGACATCAGCCGCTGGCCGACGGCCAACTCGGTGACCGCGACGATGATCGGCAGCCCGGCGGCCGAGTAGAGGCCGAGACGCACCTGGTCGCGGGGCGCGGAGATGCCCGACCCGGTGGACCCGAACCGTTCGGCGAGCCAGACGGGCACGCCGCGGGACACGAGGATCATGACCAGCAACGCGATGAGCAGCGGCCACATGCGCGCGACCACCGCGACATCGATCGTCATCCCCGACGTGACGAAGAACACCGGGATGAGGAAGCTGTAGCCGACGACCGTGAGCTTGCGTTCGAGGGCGCGGTCGTCGCGGGGCACGAAGATGCGCACGATGGCCCCGGCGACGAAGGCACCGAGGACGATGTCGAGGCCGAGCACGGCGGTGAGCGCCATGAGCGCGGTGAGCAGCAGGAACACGACCCGGAGCATGGTCTGCAGGGTCGTGTTCGTGCCGCGGACGATGACCCGGGTGAGCGAGGGCAGGGCGGACGCGAGGCGCGCCGGCACGAGCGCCGCGAGGAGGGCGCCGACGACGAAGATCGCGAACACGATCATCGTGGTGCCGGGGCTGCGGGTGCCGAGCAGCACCGACATCGTGACGACCGGCCCCAGCTCGCCGACCGCCCCGTGGGTGAGGACGCCGTGACCGAGCGGACTGCTCGCGGTGCCGGCCTCCTTGAGGATGGGCAGCAGTGTGCCGAGCGCCGTCGAGCTCACGCAGATGGCCAGCGCCAGCGCGGTCTGGGCGGTCGCGTGCGGCACGAGCAGCGCGGCGAGCAGCCAGCCGATGCCGAGGCTGCCCAGCCAGGTGAGCATGGCCCACCGGCCCTGGCGTCCCCGCAGGCTGTCGGCGTCCACCTCGAACCCGGCGAGCAGGAACAGCAGTCCCAGGCCGAGTTCCCGGAGCAGACCGACGCCCTCGCTCTCGGCGGCCCAGCCGAACCCATGCGGGCCGACGAGCACGCCGAGCACGAGCAGCCACACGACGTCGGGGATGCGCCGTCGGGTGAGCGCGCTGAGCAGCGGCGCCGCCATCGCGCACGCGGCGATGACGAAGAGGGAGACGAAGGAGGACTGGTTCAGCTGCTGCACGAGGCCGGTCAGGCGGTCTCGACCGGAGCCCAGCTCGGACCCGTCTCCGCCAGCGAGTCGTCGAGCTTGCGGAACAGCGGTGTCGGCCGGGCCAGAGGGGTGCCGGGAACGACCGGGACCGACTCCCACCGGGCCTGCTGCGCCGTGTAGTCGCCGCGGAGCACCGGGTAGGTCGTGTCCCCCTCGCTCACCTCGACGAGTTCCGGCTGCGCGGCCCAGACGCCGGTGTGGCCGACGGCCTCCCACACCTTCTGCGCCGCGTGCGGGAGGAACGGGGTGAGCAGCACGTTGCAGTCGCTCACCACCTGGAGGGCGACGAACAGCACCGTGTCGCGGCGGGCCGGGTCGTCCTTGAGCTTCCAGGGCTCCTGGTCGGACAGGTACTTGTTGGCGAGCGACACGATGCGCATCGCCTCGGAGATCGCCGCCTTGAACTTGCAGCGTCCGAGCAGTTCTCCGACGACCGGGAAGGCGTCGCGCGCCGCCTGGAGCAGGGCCGTGTCGGCGTCCGTGAGGTCGCCGGGGGTCGGGACCGCGCCGACGTTCTTGTGTGCCATCGACACCGACCGGTTGACGAGGTTGCCCCACTCGTTCGCCAGCTCGAAGTTGTTGCGCCGGACGAACTCCTCCCACGTGAAGTCGGTGTCCTGGTTCTCGGGGCCGGCCACCGCGATGAAGTAGCGCAGCGCGTCGGGACCGAACTCGCGGAGGAAGTCACCGACGAAGATCGACGCCCCGCGCGAGCTCGCGACCTTGGAGCCGCGCATGGTGAGGTACTCGCTCGACACCACCTCGGTGGGCAGGTCGAGGCGGCCGAGCCACTCGCTCGGCGTCCCGCCCCGGGCGCCCTCGCCGTCGGCGCCCAGCAGGATGGCGGGCCAGATCACCGAGTGGAAGACGATGTTGTCCTTGCCCATGAAGTAGTAGCTGCTCGCCTGCTCGTCGTGCCAGAAGCGCTTCCAGGCGTCGGGGTCGCCGGTGCGCGCCGCCCACTCGACCGACGCCGACAGGTAGCCGATCACCGCGTCGAACCACACGTAGATGCGCTTCATCGGCTCGTTCTCCCAGCCCTCGACCGGCACCGGGATGCCCCAGTCGAGGTCGCGGGTGATGGCCCGGGGCCGCAGGTCCTTGAGCAGGTTGTAGCTGAACCGCAGCACGTTCGGACGCCAGTCCTCGCGCGTCTGCAGCCACTCCCCCAGCTGCTCGGCGAGCGCCGGCAGGTCGAGGAAGAAGTGCTCGGTCTGGACGAACTCCGGCACCTCGCCGTTGATCCGGCTGCGCGGGTTCTTGAGGTCGACGGGGTCGAGCTGGTTGCCGCAGTTGTCGCACTGGTCGCCGCGGGCGCCGTCGAAGCCGCAGATGGGGCAGATGCCCTCGATGTAGCGGTCGGGCAGGGTGCGACCGGTCGACGGGGAGATGGCCCCCATCTGGGTCTGCTTGACGATGTAGCCGTTGTCGTACAGGGTGCGGAACACCTCCTGGACGACCCGGCGATGGTTGTCGGTGGTGGTGCGCGTATAGAGGTCGTAGCTCAGCCCGAGGCCCTGCAGGTCCTCGGCGATCACCCGGTGGTACTTGTCGGCGGTCTCGCGCGCGGTGAGCCCCTCCTGGTCGGCCTTCACCTGGATGGCCGTGCCGTGCTCGTCGGTGCCGCTCACCATGAGCACGGTGTGCCCCTGCATCCGCATGTACCTGGCGAACACGTCCGACGGGACGCCGAAGCCGGACACATGACCGATGTGCCGCGGGCCGTTGGCGTAGGGCCAGGCGACCGCGGCGAGAATGTTCGCGCACATGGGCTCTAGCCTAGGGCAGCCGTCGCGGGGCCTCTGAACCACCGACG
>JAJYQH010000077.1 GCA_021794705.1 Actinomycetes bacterium
ATAGGTGAGCCGGACCCGGGCGCGCCCGGTGATCGCGGATGTGAGGGCGTCGCGCACCGGGGTCGCCCCGCTCTCGACCCGGATGGCGACCCGTCGGGTGTCGGCCGCGTCCGCGAGGCCCTCGAGCTTGGCGAGTGCCGAGCGGACGGCGTCCGCGGCGTCACCGGCGGCGACCTCGGCCACCACCCTCAGGGCGACGACCAGGCTCATCGCCTCGTCGCGGGTGAAGCGCATCGGCCGGCTGAGGTAGTCGGCGTTGCTCAGCACGATCCGGCCGGCGCCTTCGACGGCGTCCATGTCGATCTCGATGAGGTCGTCGGGCAGCCCTCCCGGCAGCCCGCACATCCATGCGATCTTGAGATCGCGGACGATCTGGCCGGGCGCGACCCCGAAGGTGTCCGCGGCCTCGTCGACCGTGACGCCGGGGTGCGCCTGGAGGTACGGGATGAGCGACAGCAGCCGCCCGACCTGGTCCTGGGAGGTGCTCACGACCCGCTCCCCTCGTCGGCCACGACGCCGACGACGCCGCGGAGCCGTGCCACGACGGCGTCCCGGAGGTCGGGCGGCGAGAGCGGCAGCACGTCGGGAGCCCCCGCGCAGATGTCACCGACCAGGTCGCCCTGCCGGGCGTAGGGCACCTCGTACGCGACGTAGCCGGAGGGCAGCGCCACCGGGCTGTCGACGGGGACGCCGCGACGGCGCAACTGGGGTGCGTGGTCGGCCAGGATGGCGACGGTGGCCGTGGCGTCGGGCTCTCCGGGTTCGAGGCTGCGGGCGAGTGCGGCGAGATCGAGGTCGGGCGGGACGACGTAGCCCCCCGAGTGCGCTGCGACCTCCGGGACGCCGGTGATGCGGGAGATCTTGAACATCCGCGGCTCGTCGAGCGCCACGTCGCGGCCGAGGACGTACCAGCGGCCCTTGCGCCAGGTGACGCTCCACGGCTCCACGTCGCGCCGCCGGCCGCCCCGGTACTCGAAACCGACCCGGCGACGCTCCAGGGTCGCCGACCAGATGAGGTCGAAGGCGGGCTCGTCCGCCGTGATCGACGGCTCGATGGCCGCCAACCGGGTGAGATCGGGTTCGACCCCGGCGGCCCGCAGCTTCGCCAGCGCGGACGCCGTCGCCGACGCGGCGCTGGCCTCGTGCCAGACCCGGGTGGCCGCGCCGAGCGCGCTGAGCTCGTCGGGGGTGAAGCTCACCGGGGGCAGTTCGAAGCTGCCGCGGGCGATCCGATAGCCCACCTCGTCGTCGAAGTAGCGGTCGTTGGTGCCGGTCTCGACCGGGACGCCCATCGCCCGTAGCTCGTCCTTGTCGCGTTCGAAGGTGCGCTCGAAGGCGGCGTCGCTGAGGTCGTGGTAGCCCTCGACCGCCTGCCGGATGCGCTCACGGGTGAGGTACGACCGGGTGGCGAGCAGGCAGATGGTGAGGTTGACCAGACGCTCGCTCTTGCGCGGCGCCATCACTCACCTCCTGGATCGACGGTGCGCCCGGGCGCGGGACCCGGGGACGCTGCGAGGCTACCAAGCCGGGCGGCCGGTGCCCGGCGGGCTCGCGGGTATCGTGCGGGCGTGACGTCGTCCCCCGGTGCCGGCCGCTTCGCGCCGAGTCCCACCTCGGACCTGCACGTCGGCAACCTGCGCACCGCGCTGCTCGCCTGGCTGTTCGCCAGACGCGACGGCCTGCGCTTCCTCGTGCGGATCGAGGACCTCGACCAGCAGCGGGTGGCCGCGGCTCCCGGCGTCGCCTCGCGGCAGCTCACGGACCTCGAGGCGATCGGCATCGACTGGGATGGGCGACCGGTGCGGCAGTCCGACCGGGTCGAGGTGTACCGGGACGCCGTGCGCGACCTGGACACCTACCCGTGCTTCTGCAGCCGGCGGGACATCGCCGAGGCTGCCCAGGCGCCCAACCGGCCGCGGGGAGCCTCGTGGCGTCCCTACCCGGGAACCTGCGCCCGGCTCTCGTCCGCCCAGCGGGACGAGCTCGCGCTCACCCGCCCGGCGGCGATCAGGGTGCGGGCCGGCGGCGCGCGGCAGAGCGTCACCGACCTGCACGAGGGGGAGATGACGGGCAGCGTCGACGACTTCGTGCTCATGCGGGGCGACGGCACGCCCGCGTACAACCTCGCCTCGGTCGTCGACGACGGGCTCCAGGGCGTGACCCAGGTGACCCGAGGACGCGATCTGTTGGATTCGGCCCCGAGACAGGCCTGGCTGGCCCGCCGGCTCGGGTTCGAGCCGCCCGTCTACGCGCACGTGGGGCTCGGCCTCACCCCTCGGGGAACGCGGCTGGCCAAGCGGGACGGCGCCGTCACCCTGGCGCAGCTCGCCGGCCAGGGTCGCTCAACCGCGTGGGTGGTCGACCAGTTGCTCGCCACGGCGGGACTCCCCACGACCGGGCGCGCGGCCGGGGTACTCGCGGAGGTGACGGCCGGCCGGCTCAGCCTGGATCGCCCGGGCGTGTGGGAGTCGTGGACCTGGCCGTCGGGCCCGAGCCCCGATGCCGGGGACCGCGAGGCGCGGGACGGGCGGCGTCCGGACGGAGCGGCGTCCCGGTGAGGTTGAGCGGCGCACGTTGACGGCTCTCGCGACGCGAATCAGAGGCGAACGTCCGCCGGAGCGTCGCAAACGTCCGCCGCGGAGACGGGCAGGGGACGCGGAAGACCCGACTCCCCCGCCGATCACTGATAGGCGTACAGGACGTCGATGACGAAGACGAGGGTGCTGGCCGGAGCGATGCTCGGGGTGGCCCGCCCGTTGGGGTAGCCGTCGGAGGGTGCGGCGACGATGAGCACACGACTGCCGACCGTCTGGCCGACCAGGCCCTTCTGCCAGGCGGCGAGCAGGCTGCCCAGCGCACCCTCCTCCGGGGCGCTCTCGTAGTCGGAGGCCAGCAGCTTGCCGGTCTTCCAGTCGTACATCCGGTAGTGGGCCAGGATGTTGTCACCCGCCGTCACCTTCGGCCCGTCGCCCTTGATGAGCGTCTGGACGACGGTCTTGCTGGGCGGGGTCTTGGTCGTGTCGATGCTGACCGTGGGGTACCCCTTGGCATCGGTGGACACCGTGGGCAGCCCGGCCGGCGGCTTGACCGCCGTGCCGCTGGCGGTCGTGCGGCTGGCGCCGAGGATGTCGACGACGAAGATGAGGGTGTCACCCACCTTGATCTCGCCCGACCCGCCGGCGGAGTCGTAGGCGTCCTTCGAGTTGATGACCATGAGCACCCGGTCGCCGACCTTCTTCCCGACGATCGACTCGGTGAAGCCGGGGATGAGGCCGCCCACCGGCGAGGTGAGCGGGGTCTGCCCGAAGGACGCCTGCAGGGACTTGCCGGTGGTGGCGTCGACGAGGTCGTAGTTGAAGGTGACGTACGACGACTTGTCGACGCTCGCGCCGTTGCCCTGCACGAGCACCTTCGACTGGGTCTTGGTGATCGCGAACGGGAAGGGCCCCTTGACCGTCGGCTTCTTCCCGAACGCTCCCGTCACCGTGACGGCGTCCGCGCTCGTCACCTGGTTCTTCTTCACCGAGGGGGACGCCGACGGGCTCGGCGTGGCGGCCGAGGCCGACCCCGAGGCCGCGGCCGAACTGAGCGACGGGCTCACGGTGGAGGCAGGGCTGCTGGTCGAGCTGGACGACGAACCGCCGCAGGCGGAGACGGCGGTGAGGCCGGCGACGGCGACGGACGCGAGCAGTGCTCGGGCGGGCAGGGTGCGCAGATTCACCAGTGCAGGTTACCCGACCGGGCCCGGCTCGCCGTGGCGGCGTCCGGGGAGCTAGTGGCGCGACGGCGGGACGGCGGCGACGTGCGGTTCCGCGGCCATCCGGGCGAGGAGGGCGTCGACCCGCTCGTCGTCCGCCACCAGCGGGTCGGGACACACGAGGGCCCCGTCGGGCAGGTCGTGCACGGTGAACGTCATCCAGTCGACGGTGTACCTCCGGTGGGCCGCCTGGGCGGCCGTGATGAACCGGCCGCGGAGCCGGGCCCTCGTGTCGCCCGGCGGCCGCTCGACCGCCCGTTGGACGGCGTCCGGCTCGACCACCCGGTTCATCGCACCGCGCTCCTCGGCGAGACGGAACAGGCCCTGCCCGGGGCGGATGTCGTGCCAGGCGAGGTCGAGTTGGGCGAGCCGGGTGTCGTCGTGCCCGTGCCGCGCCGCGTACGCCTGCAGCATCCGGTACTTCGCCACCCAGTCGATGTCGCCCTCGACCCAGTCGAGGCGGTCGTCCCCGAGCGCGTCGAGCACCCGACCCCACAAGGCGTGTGCGCGACGTAGGTCGTCGTCGTCGGCGAACGGCTCCACCCGCTCCCAGATCCGCCGCTGCAGCTCGATCGGCGCGATCTGGTCGCCGCCGGCGAGCGGAAGCGGCGTCCGGCCGCGGAGATCGCGGCTCACCCCCCGGATCGCCGCGGTGGGGTCGGAGAGGGCCAGGTCGGCGAACCGCTCGCCCTCCTCGATCGCGCGGAGCACGAGCTCGGTGCTGCCGACCCGCACGAGCAGGGTGGGCTGGGACAGGGTCGAGTCGCCCACCACCACGTGCAGCCGTCGGAAGCGGGACGGGTCGGCGTGCGGCTCGTCGCGCGTGTTGATGAACGGGCGCGACCGGGTCGTCGAGGACGCCACGGGGTCCCACGTGTGCTCGGCGCGCTGGCTCAGCTCGAACCAGGACCCCCGGGGGCCGCGCACCCAGCGCCCCGCCCCGCAGATCAGCTGGCGGGTGGCCAGGAAGGGCGTGAGAGCACGCGCCAGCTCGTCGTAGTCGAGGCCGCGCTCGATCTGATAGTTCTCGTGGCTCCCGTACGAGTTGCCGTGCGAGTCGATGTTGTTCTTGAGCACGGTGACCCGGGCCGGTGTCCCCTGCTCGGTGAGGGTCGCCAGGGCCACGTCGGCGAGCTGGTTGACGATGGCATCGCCGGCCCGGTCGTGCGCGATGAGGTCGGCGATCGAGCGGCACTCGGGCGTCGCGTACTCGGGGTGCGACCCGACGTCGAGGTAGAGGCGTCCGCCGTTGCGGAGGAAGACGTTCGTCGCCGAGTTGGCCTCGACGACCGGCGCGAACAACTGCCGGGCGGCCTCGTCGCTGCCGACCCGCCGCCACCCGTGCCCCGTCTCGACGCGCAGGTTGAGCCCGTACTCGGTCTCGATGCCCCGCACCCGCTCACGCATGCCCAGCACCCGTCACATGTCGACGAGGTCGAGCAACGCCCCCAGCTCGTCGCGGGTGAGCTCGCGCGACTCGCCGGCCGGCAGCTGCCCGGCACCCCGGCCGTCGTTGAGCCGGATGGGACCGATGGCCGTGCGGCTCAGCCGGCGGACCGGGTGGCCGACGGAGTCCATCATCCGGCGCACGATCCGGTTGCGCCCCTCGTGCAGGGTGATCGCGAGCAGGCTTCGGGTCTCGGTGCGCTGCACGAGCTTCACCTTGTCGGGCTTCACCGGCCCGTCGTCGAGGGTGAGCCCCTTCTCCAGCCGGCGCAGGGTGGTGTTGTCGAGCATCCCCTCGACCTCGGCGAGGTACGTCTTCGGCACCCGGTAGCTGGGGTGGGCCATCCGGTGCGCGAACTCCCCGTCGTTGGTGAGCAGGATGAGCCCCTCGGTGTCGGTGTCGAGACGACCCACGTGGAACAGCCGCACCTTCGTGCGCGGCAGGTAGTCGGCGAGCGTCGGACGGCCCTCGGGGTCGTCCATCGTCGACACGACCCCCCGTGGCTTGTTGAGCACGAGGTACATGTGCCGGCGCGGGGGCGGGATGCGGGCCCCGTCGACCCGGATGCGGTCGGTCTCGGGATCGACCCGCCGGCCCATCTCGGTGACGATCCGCCCGTTCACCTCGACCCGGCCCTCGCTGATCAGCTGCTCGCTGGCCCGGCGCGAGGCGATGCCGGCTGCGGCGATCACCTTCTGCAGGCGAACGCCCTCGGGCTCGGGATCCATCTCACTCCTCACGGTCGCGCTGCTCGGCCGGTCGCTCAGCGGTGGACCCATTGTCGCCCGATCCGCCCCGAGCCTCCGAATCGTGGACGCCGCCCGCCTCCGGCAGGGTGGTGGCCAGGGCGGACAGCTCCTCCTCGAGTTGGGCGGCGTCCGGGAGCAGGGGCGCGATCGGGGGCAGGTCCTCGAGCCGGGCCACGCCCAGCCGCTCGAGGAAGTAGTCGGTGGTGCCGAGGTGCACCGCCCCTGTCTCCTCATCGTGCCCGACCTCGGCGATGAGGTCGCGGGCCAGCAGCGTGCGCACGACGCCGTCGACGTTGACCCCGCGGACGGCCGACACCCGAGACCGCGAGATCGGCTGCAGGTAGGCGATCACCGCCAGCGTCTCCAGCGCGGCCTGCGAGAGGCGGGACGACTGTCCGCTCACCACCCAGCGCCCGATGAGGTCCGCGTGCTCCGGCCGGGTGTAGTAGCGCCAGCCCCCCGCCACCCTGCGCAGCTCGAAGCCGCGCCCGGTGCGGTCGTAGAAGTCGACGAGGTCGCTGAGGCACTGCTCGACCACCGGGGAGGGGGCGCCGACGGCGTCCGCCAGCACCTCGACCGCCATCGGCTCGTCGGCCATGAGCAGCAGGGCCTCCACGGCACCGCTGATGTCGCCGGGCGCGACGGCCCGCTCGTGTGCGGGGTCCGGCCGTTCGGACTCAGTCATCTGGGGCCTCCTCCTCGCTGTCGGGCGGGGTGTCCCCCGAGCCCGTGTACTCGTCGACGACCTGCACGTCGCCGTCGTCCTCGCCGGTCCATCGCACGGTGAGTTCGGTGAGGGCCGCCACCTGCTCGAACGCCACGGCACGCGACCGGAACAACTCGAGGAGCGCGAGGAACCTGGCGATCGTGGTGAGCCTGTCGGCGTCCCCCACCAGGGCCCGGAAGGTGAGGACCCCGGCCCGGCGCAGCCGGTCGACGATGACCACGGCCTGATCGGCGACGCTGACGCTCGGGGCGTGCAGGTGCTCCAGGGACACCTCCGCGACAGGTGCGGGGGTGAGGGCGCGAGCGGCCAGCCGCGCGAGGCCGTCCGCCCCGAGGGTGAGACGCACCTCGGGCATCAGCGCGGCGAAGTGGGGCTCGAGGCCGCCCGGGCGCGCGTGCCTCCTCTCCTCCGAGGCGAGCCGCTCCGCCAACCAGGCGGCCATGAGCTTGAACGCGCGGTACTGCAGCAGCCGCGCGAACAGCAGGTCACGGGCCTCGAGCAGGGCGAGGTCCTCCGGGTCCTCCACCTCACCCGAGGGCAGCAGCCGGGCCGCCTTGAGGTCGAGCAGGGTGGCCGCCACGACGAGGAAGCTGCTCGTCACGTCGAGGTCCCAGACGGCCCCGCCGGCCTTGACGTGGGCGATGAACTCGTCGGTCACCTTCGACAGGGCGACCTCGGTGACGTCGAGCTTGTGCCGGGCGATGAGCTGCAGCAGGAGGTCGAAGGGGCCCTCGAAGTTGTCGAGCCGCACGTGGAACGCCGGCTGGCGCTCACCCCCGTCGGCGAGGTCGGCCTGCGCCCGGGCGGTCACGGTGTCCGGAGGCGCTCGACCAGCCCGCCGGCGTCCCCCTGCTCGGCGAGGTCGGCGACGGCCATCGCGATGGCGGCCCGGACGATGCGGCCGCGGTCGACGCCGATGCCGTGCTCGCGGCGCAGCAGCAACCGTGCCTCCTCGAGGGCCATGAGCTCCTCGGTGCTGACGTAGACGGTGATCTTCTCGTCGTGGCGGACGCGGCCGGTGGCGACGGCGTCGCTCGGGGCGAGCCGGCGGCGGCCCCCCCGGGACGCCGGCGGGCGCGGCGCAGCCTCCTCCCGGGCTCGTTCGTCGACGGACTCCGGAGCGTGCGCGGCGTCCTCGAGCTCGACGGGGTCGTCGCCGTTCTGCGTGCGCCGGAACAGTTCCGAGGCGCCGGGCAGGCTCACGCGCCGGGGCACCGCACCAGCACCTCTCGCGCGAGGGCCCGGTAGGCGGTGGCACCGGGCGAGGAGGGGGCGTAGGTCGTGATGGGCTCGCCGGCGACCGTGGTCTCGGGGAACTTGATCGTGCGCCGGATCACGGTGTGGAAGACGACGTCGCCGAAGGCCTGCACCACCCGCTCGAGCACCTCCCGGCTGTGCAGGGTGCGGGCGTCGTACATGGTGCCGAGGATGCCGAGGATCTCGAGGTCGGGGTTGAGCCGGTCCTGCACCTTGGCGATGGTGTCGGTGAGCAGGGCGACCCCGCGCAGCGCGAAGAACTCGCATTCCAGCGGGATGATCACCTTGTCGCACGCGGTGAGGGCGTTGACGGTGAGCAGGCCGAGCGACGGCGCACAGTCGATGAGGATGACGTCGTAGCGGTTGCGCACCTTGCCCAGCACGCGGAGCAGGGTCTGCTCGCGGGCCACCTCGCTGACCAGCTGCACCTCGGCGGCCGACAGGTCGATGTTGCTCGGCAGGATGTCGAGGCCCTCGACGGTGGTCGGCGCGATGACGTCGTCGACGGTGTACTGGCGGCTGAGCAACAGGTTGTAGATGCTGCGGTCGAGGGTGTGCGGGTTCACGCCGAGACCGACCGACAACGACCCCTGCGGGTCGAAGTCGACCAGCAGCACGCGGCGTCCGGTCTCGGCCAGCGCCGCGCCCAGGTTGATGGTGGTGGTCGTCTTGCCGACCCCGCCCTTCTGGTTGGTCATCGCGATGATGAGCGCGTGCTTGGGCCCGGGCTGCGGTGGCTGGGGATCGGGCAGGTCGGGCAGCGGGCGTCCGGTGGGGCCCAGCCGGTCGGCCTCGACGGCCTCCCGGGCGGGTCCGAGGTCGCCCTCGGTCTCGGGCACCTCGAACAGCGCGTCGTCCCTCATGCCACCGCGAATATCGGTCCGGGTGTCCACGCGTCCTCCTCGTCAGGGCCGCCACAGGTCGACGCCGATTTGTCGACTTTGCCGCCGCTGGCCGTAGTCTATGCGCCACCGGCTCGGGGATGCGCGGTGCGGTACACCTCGCGGAGATGGTCGACGGTCACGAGCGTGTAGATCTGCGTGGTGGTGACCGAGGCGTGGCCGAGCAGTTCCTGCACCACCCGCACATCGGCCCCGCCCTCGAGCAGGTGGGTGGCGTAGCTGTGCCGGAGGCTGTGGGGGCCGAGGTGCTCGATGCCGGCCCGCTCCCCCGCCGTCTGGACGATCGTCCAGGCGCTCTGCCGGGAGAGCCGTGCGCCCCGGGCGTTGAGCAGCAGGGCCGGGGAGGCGAGGTGTGCCCGGCGCGCCCGTTCGGGTCGCCCGCGTACCAGCCACGCGTCGACCGCCGCGCGCGCGTAGCTCCCCAGGGGGACGACGCGCTCCTTGCTGCCCTTCCCGAACAGGCGCAGCCCGGCGTCCGTGTCGGACATCGCGCGGGTCACCTCGTCGACGTCGAGGCCGCACACCTCGGAGATGCGGGCCCCGGTGCCGTAGAGGAGCTCGAGCAGCGCCGCCTCGAGGAGGCCGTCGACCGTGGTCGGGTCGCAGCCGCCCAGCAGCGTCTGCACCTGCTCGAGGGTGAGCGCCTTGGGCAGCCGCCGGCCGAGGCGCGGCGGGCTGACCCGTGCGGCGGCGTCCGTCCCGGTGGCGCCGTCGGTGAGGGCGAAGTGGTGCAGGCTGCGGACCGCGGCGATCGTCCGGGCGATGCTGGACGCCGCCAGTGCCGGCCTCGTCTCGTCCCCCTCGGCTAGCCA
>JAJYQH010000279.1 GCA_021794705.1 Actinomycetes bacterium
GCCGACTACTCGGTGCAGCTGGGAGGCACCCTGCAACTGCGCACCACGCTCGACTGCAGCGACGTCACCACCGTCACCCTCGACAACGGCTACCTGCCCGACGAGGCGCTGTCGGTGGGCAGCGTCCGCCCAGCCGTGATCGGCCAGGTGAGCGCCGCGTTGGCCCAGCGCAAGGTGCCGATCGCGGCAACCAGCCTCTCGGTGCTGTGGTCGCCGCTCTACCGTCAGGAGACGATCGTGCCCCCGGACGGCGCGCCGGTCTTCTCGCTGAGCGGCAAGGAGCTCAAGCCCCCCGCCTGAGGCGCCGCTACTCGGCCAGCCCGAACAGCCGGTCGCCGGCGTCCCCGAGGCCCGGGATGATGTAGCCGTGCTCGTTGAGGTGGTCGTCGATCGCGGCGACCACCAGGGTGCACGGGACGCCGAGACCGTCGACCAGCGACCGGAACCGGGCGATGCCCTCGGGCGCGGCGAGCACGCAGATGCAGGTGATGTGGTCGGCACCCCTGGTGACGAGGAACTTCACCGTGCCGCCGAGCGAGCCGCCGGTGGCCAGCATGGGGTCGAGCACGTAGCACTGACGGCCGGACAGGTCGTGGGGGAGCCGCTCGGCGTAGGTCACCGGCTGGAGCGTCTGCTCGTCCCGCGCCATGCCGACGAAGCCGACCTCCGCGGAGGGGATGAGCCGGGTCATGCCCGGCAGCATCCCGAGGCCTGCCCGGAGGATGGGCACCACGAGCGGACGCGGCTTGGCCAGCGCGACGCCCTGGGCCACGGCCACCGGCGTCCGGATCTCGCGGGGCTCGACCCGCACCTCGCGGGTGGCCTCGTAGGCCAGCAGCGTCACCAGTTCGTCGACGAGTTGCCGGAACAGGGGGCTGGGGGTGCGGGCGTCCCGCAGCAGGCTGAGCTTGTGCGAGACCAGGGGGTGGTCGATGGCGCGCAGTTCCACGGGTTCACTATCGCACGCGTCCTGACGGCCGGGGTCGCCACGGGGGCGTTGTGGGGCGGCCCTCGGCACGTGCGGAGCGTGGCATGCTTGGGCGCTCCCGGTTCATATCGGTGGTGGTCAGAGCACTAGTCTGCAAGAGTGGGTGTGTCCCCGCGGTGCCTAGGAGGTGTGTCATGAGCCAGAACGACGCCGGGTCTGACGTCGAGCGGCTGGCCGACGACAATGCTGACGCCGAGGTGGTCGACCCCGAGGTCGTCGACGACGACGAGGTCGATGACGACGACGATCTCGACGACACCGACCCCCTCGACGACCGCTACGACGCCCAGGACGGGCCCACCGATCCCGACGACGACTCCGACGACGACGACTCCGATGACGACGACTACGACGATCTCGAGGACGCCTCCGACGACGAGATCGACCTGGTCGTGGCGATCTACCGCGAGGACGGCAACCCGGTCGTCGTCTCCATGCCCAAGGACCTCGCCAACGACTTCGACGAGTTGATCACCCAGTTGCGGCGGCTCCCGGCGGACGCCGGCGTCATCGGCATGGTCTCGATCGCCAGCGAGTTCTTCGTCATCTGCCGGGTGCGGGGACGCAACGTCCAGGTGCTGCTGAGCGACGCGGTGTCGGCGAACGACTGGCCGATCGCCCGCGACGTCGCCGACTTCCTCGGGGTCGACATCCCCGACCCCGACGACGATTCCGAACCCGCGGGCGACCTGGCACTGCTTGCCGACCAGGGCATCAGCGACTTCGACCTCGAGGGCTACGCCACCGACCTCGACGAAGACTCCGACGAGCTCCTCGGTCAGATCGCCGAGCGGATGCGCCTCGGGTCGCAGTTCCGCCACGCCGTGGCCCACCCCCACCGCTGACGCCGGCCGTGGCCTCCCGCTGGGACGCCGCCATGGGCCTCGCGCTCGAGGAGGCGCGCGCTGCCGAGGCGCACGGCGACGTGCCGATCGGGGCGGTCGTCCTCGGTCCCGACGGCTCCGTGCTGGCGTCGGCGGGCAACGAGCGGGAACTGGACGCCGACCCCACCGCGCACGCGGAGATCGTGGCGATCCGGCGCGCGGCCGACCGGGTGGGACAGTGGCGGTTGGAGGGCTGCACGCTCGTCGTCACCCTCGAGCCCTGCACGATGTGCGCCGGCGCGATCGTCGCGTCCCGGATCGGGCTGCTCGTCTTCGGGGCCTTCGACCCCAAGGCAGGGGCGGTCTCCTCGCTGTTCGACGTGGTCCGTGATCCCCGGCTCAACCACCGCCCGGCGGTGGTGTCCGGCGTCCGCGCGGAGGAGTGCGGCGCGGTCCTCGACGCCTTCTTCTCCGGCCGCCGCTGACCTCGCCTCGGCCGTCAGGTCCGATTGGCGCCCCCCGACCGGCAGCCGGTACAGTCTCCCCCGGTGACGTGTCTGAGCGGCCGAAAGAGCTCGCCTCGAAAGCGAGTGTGGTGAAAGCCACCGAGGGTTCAAATCCCTCCGTCACCGCCATTGTGATGAGTCGCGACATATGTCTCTCATGAGTCGCGACATGTGTCACGAAGGGCCCGGCCATCGGCCGGGCTCTTTTTGTGTGTTGCGCCAGTAGTTGGTGGCGGGGTTGATGGTGTTGGTGGCGAGGATTTCGCCGGTGTCGAGGTGGACGACGGTGACTTGGGTGGTGTCGACCAGGGCGAGGACGCGTTTGCCGCGGTGGGCGGCGCCGACGAGCAGGTGGTGGAGTCGGCCGGCGTGGCGCAGGGTGATCCGCCCGGTCTTGTCGACGCGGTCGTAGCGGATCCGGTAACGCCCCTCCGGGTTCGCCGGGGCGGGTGTAGCCGGTGGTGTGGCCCGGTAGGTGTCGCCGGGGGTGTGCTGGTTGTTCGCCCGGTGGGGCCGGTGTTCGTTGTAGTACTCGGCGAACCGGTCCAGTTGTGCCTGCAGTTCCCCGATGGTCCGGGCTCGGGGTTGTTGGGCGAGCCAGCGTTTCAGGGTCTGGTGGAAGCGTTCGATCTTGCCCTGGGTTTGCGGGTGGTTGGGGTGGCCGTTCTTCTGCTTCACCCCGAGCAGCGGTAGTAGGTACTCGAACGCGTTCGTCCCGCCGACGAACCGGGCAGTGTAGACGACCCCGTTGTCGGTCAGGGTCGAGGCCGGCGTGCCGTAGGCCTCGATCAGGCGGAGGAACTCGCTGACCACGCTGTCGCCGGTGACCCTGGCGTGCGCGGTGCAGCCGAGTAGGTAGCGGGAGTGGTCGTCGAGCCAGTTGAGGATCTCCACGTCCCGGCCATCGGCCAGCCACCAGTGGGTGAAGTCGGACTGCCAGCACTCGTTGGGCAGGGCCGCCTCGAACCGGATGTAGGAACTGCGCGGGCGTTTCCGGGGCTGGGGGGTGATCATCCCCGCCGTGGTCAGGATCCGCCGGATCGTCGAGGTGGACGGCGGGCTGATCTGCTCCTGCTGGAGGTGCCAGGCGATCGTCACTGGCCCGCAGTCAGCGCCCTGGGCACTCAACTCGGCCCGGAGCTGGACGATCCGGTCCCGCACCTGCTCCGGGGTGGCCTTCGCGTTCGACAGGGGCCGGCGAGAGCGTGGCTCCAGCCCGTCCAGCCCTTCCGCCCGGTAACGGGCGAGCAGCCGGTGCAGATGCCGACGAGAGATCCCGTATTGGGCTGCGGCCTCGGTCACGCTCAGCTGGTTGGCCACGATCTTCAACACGACGACCCGGTGCTTCGACATGCCCGCGACTGTGACCCATGACGCGACTCATGAGAGACGTATCAGTTGAGACACATGTCGTGGACTCAGACACCTCCGTCACCGCCTCCGTCACCGCCATGTGATGAGTCGCGACATGTGTCTCTCCTGAGTCGCGTGATAGGTCACGAAGGGCCCGGCCATCGGCCGGGCCCTTTCCCGTCTGGCCCGGACCCCCACTCGCACCCGCACGTCGGACGTTCGGTCGGAGACCATGCCACTGAACGTCCACTCAGACGCGGGGAACGCCAACCAGCCAGCGCGTGGCCGACCACGCCGAGAGAAATCGCAGCGTCAACGGCGCCTTCGGGCGGCCACGCGCGCAACCCGCCGTTGACGCCCCGTTCCGTCTCACCGTCGGGGCGGCCCCCGCGAAAGGACCTGGCGCGGGGTGGCCGCCTCAATGGTGCCCACGCGTCCGGACACCCGCGCTCACTCCTCGTGGCGGGCAGGCGGACGCACCCGGGGTGACACATGCCCGTCACACGGGTCTGTGAGAATGAGGCATGCCGAACCTCGATCTCGCCTTGCTGGTGGGATCGGTCGTGACGCTCGTCGCGGTCCTGGCGGCCTTCCTCGGCACCCGCATCGGGCTGCCCGCCCTGCTGCTGTTCCTCTTCGTCGGCATGGGCCTCGGCGACTCGGGGCTCGGCTACCACTTCAGCAACGCGTCCCTGGCGCACCAGCTGGGGTTCGCCGCCCTCGTGCTGATCCTCGCCGAGGGCGGCCTCACGACGAAATGGTCCGAGATCCGCCCGTCGATCGGCCCGGCCGTGGTGCTGGCCACGCTCGGCACGGTCGTGAGCATCCTCGTGATGACCGGCTTCGGCTACTGGGTGCTGGGGCTCTCCCTGCCCGTCGCCGCCCTCCTCGGGGCGGTGACCGCGCCCACCGACTCGGCCGCGGTCTTCTCGGTGCTGCGCGGCGTCCCCCTGCCGGCCAGCCTGCGGGCGACGCTCGAAGCGGAGTCGGGCCTCAACGACGCCCCCGTCGTGCTGCTCGTCGCCACCTTCACCGCGATCGCCACCGGGCACAGCCTGCACGGGGGCCCGTTCGTCGTCGGGCTCATGGTCGTCCTCGAACTGCTGGGGGGCGCCCTTCTGGGCTTCGCGTTCGGCGCGATCGCGGTCTACCTCATGCCGCGGGTGGCCCTGCCGGCGTCCGGGCTCTACCCATTGGCCACCCTCGCGTGGGCGGTCATGTCCTACGGCGCCGGCGTCTACCTGCACGTGTCCGGCTTCGCCGCCGTCTACGTCTGCTCCGTGATGATCGGCAACGGCAAGCTTCCGCACCGGCACGCCGTGCGCTCGTTCGCCGAGGGGATCGGCTGGATCTCCCAGATCGGCCTGTTCGTCATGCTCGGCCTGCTCGCCTCACCCGGACGCCTCACCCTGCGCACGGTGCTCGTCGGGGTGGTCGCGGGCCTGTTCCTCACGGCGATCGCCCGCCCGCTCGCGGTCGTCGTGTCGACCTTCTGGTTCCGGCTGCCCTGGCAGCACCAGGCGTTCCTCTCGTGGGCGGGCCTTCGCGGTGCCGTGCCGATCATCCTCGCCACGGTGCCGATGTCGCAGCACATGGCGCGCGCCGACGTGCTCTTCGACGTCGTGCTCGTCTTCGTCGTCGTGTTCACCGCCCTGCAGGGCCCCACCCTGCCCTGGGTCGGACGCCGGCTGGGGCTCGTCGACCCCGACGCCGCCCGCGACGTCGACATCGAAGCGGCACCACTCGACCGGATCAGCGCCGACCTGCTGCAGGTGCGGGTGCCGGAGGGGTCACGGCTGGCGGGGGTCACCGTCGCGGAGCTGCGCATGCCACCCAACGCGGTCGTGTCGCTGGTGATCCGCGACGGGCACTCCTTCGCGCCGAACGGCCGCGACGTGCTGAGGGTGGGGGACGAGCTGCTCGTCGTCACACCGGCCAAGCAGCGCGACGTCATCGAGGCCCGGCTCACCGAGATCGGACGCGGGGGCCGACTCGCGCACTGGTACGGCGTCCGCGCGGGGGAGACGGCCGACGAGGAGCCCCGACGCGCGGAGTCGCGGTCAGCTCTTCGTCCCCGACGGCTTCGCTGATGACGACGCTGAGGCCGACTTGGGCGGCAGGCACACGGTGCCGCCGGGGACGTTGATCTGGCGGCTGGCCTTCGGGTTGAAGCCGCTGAAGTTGTCGCCGACGAGCACGTCGACGGTGCCGTCGGTGCGCTTGTCGCCGGTCGCCTTGGCGCCCTTGAGGAACCCGAGCACGAGCTTCACCTCGGGCGCGTCCTTGGTGGCGCCGACGACGACGGTGGACGTGACCACGCTGCTGGTGTTGCCGGTGTCGATGACCTTGAACCCGGCGCTGGTCAGCTGCGCCGCGACCCGTCCGGCGAGGCCGACGGTGGTGCCGCCGTTGAGCACCCGCACGCTGACCTGTGAGGTGGTGAGGTGCTTGCCGACGGACTGGGTGACGCAGGGCGCGGGGGTGCTGCCCGGCAGCGGAGCCATGACATTGCGGTAGCCCCACCAGGCGCCGTAGACGAGGAAGCCGAGGAGCACGAGCAGGGTGATGGGGGTACCGAACAGCCGCAGGTAGCGCCGCACGGGTGACCCCCTTCCTTCGGGACTGCGGCTGCCGCCGCTCGACCCGGCTCCCGGGTCATCGGTGAGGTTACCTGAGTTCGAGCACCCGGGCGTGCATGGTCTGGCGCTGTTGCAGCGCAGCCCTCAAGGCGCGGTGGAGACCGTCCTCGAGATACAGCTCGCCGCGATAGCTCACCACGTGGGCGAAAAGGTCGCCGTAGAACGTGGAGTCGTCCTCGAGAAGCGCGTCGAGGTCGAGGGTGCGCTTGGTGGTGACGAGGTCGCTCAACCGCACCTGCTGAGGTGCGATCGCGGCCCACTGCTTCTGCACATAACCGTGATCGGGGTAGGGGCGGGAGTCACCGACGCGCTTGAAGATCACACGCGAATTCTAGCCGGGCGATTCGGTGGCCCTCGGTTGCCGATCCCTGTGTGGCGTCCCGGGCCGCGGCTATTGTGTGGCGCATGAGCCCCGCCGACAGTGTTGTCGCCGAAATCACGACCGGATACACCTTTCCCGAGCAGGCGATCGACCTCGGCGTGCTGGTCGTCGACCAGCAGCCGGTGCCCTCGGCCGTGGTCCGCATCCCGCTGTCGATGCTCAACCGGCACGGGCTGGTCGCGGGCGCCACGGGAACCGGCAAGACGAAGACGCTGCAGCTGATGGCCGAGCAGATCGCGGCCGCGGGTGTCCCGGTGTTCGCCGCCGACATCAAGGGTGACCTGTCAGGTCTCGCCTCTCCAGGCACCCCGAGCCCCAAGCTCCTCGACCGCACCCAACGGATCGGGCAGACGTGGACGCCGACGGGCAACCCGGCCGAGTTCTACTCCCTCGGGGGTGAGGGGATCGGCGTCCCCCTGCGGGCCACGATGACGTCGTTCGGGCCGGTGCTGCTCAGCAAGGTGCTCGGCCTCACCGAGGTGCAGGAATCCTCGCTCGGCCTCGTGTTCCACTACGCCGACGTCAACGGACTGCCGCTGCTCGATCTCAAGGACCTCCAGGCGGTGCTGGCCCATCTCACGTCCGACGAGGGCAAGGCCGAGCTCAAGAACCTCGGGGGCCTGTCGCCCGCGACGGTCGGCGTCATCCAGCGCGAACTGATCACCTTCGCCGACCAGGGTGCCGACGTGTTCTTCGGCGAGCCCGAGTTCGACACCGCAGACCTGCTGCGGGTCGACCCGTCGGGTCACGGCGTCATCTCGCTGCTCGAACTCCCGAACCTCGTCGATCGCCCCGCGCTGTTCTCCACCTTCCTCATGTGGCTGCTGGCCGACCTGTTCCACGACCTGCCCGAGGTCGGCGACCTCGACAAGCCGAAGCTCGTGTTCTTCTTCGACGAGGCGCACCTGCTGTTCAACGACGCGAGCAAGGCGTTCCTCGACGCGATCGCCCAGACCGTGCGCCTGATCCGCTCGAAGGGGGTCGGTGTCTTCTTCGTCACCCAGACGCCCACCGACGTTCCCGACGACGTGCTCGCCCAGCTCGGGTCGCGGGTGCAGCACCAGCTCCGCGCGCACACGCCCAACGACGCCAAGGCCCTCAAACAGACCGTGCAGACCTTCCCGACGTCGAGCTACGACCTCGGCGAGGTGCTGCAGGGCCTGGGCATCGGTGAGGCGATCGTCACGGTCATGGACCCCGACGGCGCCCCCACCCCGGTCGCGTGGACGCGGATGCGCGCACCCCAGTCGCTCATGGCCCCCACTCCTGAGGAGACGCTGCGGGCGAGCGTCGCGGCGTCCCCCATGCAGGCGAAGTACGGCGCGGCCATCGACCGCGAGTCGGCGCAGGAGATCCTCGCGAAGAAGCTCGAGGCAGGGGCGGCCGCCGCCGAGGCCGAGCAACGGGCCCGCGGAGCCGAGGAGCAGCCGGCAGCACCGGCCGAGCCGGCCCCCGCCTCGCGCTCTGGCAGGTCGGTGATCGAGCAGGTCGTCACCTCTCCGGCGTTCAAGCAGTTCGCCCGCTCCGCCGGGCGCGAGATCGTCCGCTCGTTGTTCGGCACCGCCCGGAGGCGGTGAGCGTGCCGCACCGGCTGTTCGCCGCGCTGCTGCCGCCCCGCACCGTGCTCGACGAGCTGGCCGGCTTCCTCGAGCCCCGGTGGGACGCCGACACGCCGTGGCGGTGGACCCGTCCCGAGAGCTGGCACATCACCCTCGCGTTCCTCGCGTCGGTGCCCGACAGCCGGATCGATCCGCTCGTCGAGAGCCTCGCCGAGGTGTGGGGACGCCGGCTGCCCCTGCTCGTGGGTGGTGGCGTCGCCTTCCCCGACGCGCTCCGTGCCCGCGTCCTCGGCTTGGGGGTGGGGCCGGACGACGAGCCCGTCGCCCGGCTGGCCGGGGCGGTGCGCAGGGCGTGCAACCGGGCAGGCGTCGAGGCGGACGGTGCCCGCTTCCACGCGCACCTCACGGTCGCGCGGGCGTCCAAGCCGCAGCCGGCCCCCCGGTGGATGGACCTGTTCGACACTTTCGAGTCCACCGCGTGGACCGCGGAGGAGTTCGCGCTGATCGAGTCGCACCTGGGGGAGGGTCCGCGCGGCACCCCGCGCTACGAGGTCGTCGAGACCTTCCTGCTGCAGGGCGCCCGTCTCTGACGTCTGGAGCGTGATCGAGGGGCGCCGCATCCTGCGAAATGCGCAAAGGCTGCCATACACCTGCCTCCTGGGCTGGTGAGTGGCGTGGAGCGTGAATTTCGCAGGATGTGGGCAGGGGACGCCGCTCGCCGGCTCCGCCCGTTCTCGCGTCCATGCGCGAGGATGGGGGCATGCAGCCCATTCCCTGGTCGTCCGGACACTGGACGACGCCGCCGGTGGCCGTCAGCGAGCAGGACGACCACCTCCTCGTCACCTGCGCCGAGGGCAGCGATGCGTGGCGGGTGACGAGTTACGGCTTCGTCCACGACACCGAGCACGCCCTGCTCGTGCCGTTCGCCGATCACTCGGCCGTCGAGGTCTCCTTCGAGGTCGAACTCAGCGAGCAGTTCGACCAGGCCGGCGTGTTCGTCCGCGGAGGTGACGAGCGGTGGATCAAGGCGGGCATCGAATTCGCCGACGGCTTCCCCCAGCTGGGCGCCGTGGTGACCGACCGCTGGTCCGACTGGTCGGTGGCACCCGTGCCCGACTGGGCGGGACACCGGGCGACGATCCGGGCCTCCCGATCGGGCGACGCTCTCACCGTTCGCGCC
>JAJYQH010000002.1 GCA_021794705.1 Actinomycetes bacterium
CGAGCGCGATACTAGAGCACCGCGGAGTACCCGGGGGGTATCCCGCCCGCATCTGGGCAGCCCGCGCCGGCCCTTCCGGCGTCGCGGCGGTGAGACGCCGGGCCCGTCGCGCCCCCCGCCCCTACTGTCGTGCCATGTCATACCGCCTCGAGACACGGGTCGTGCACGCCGGGCAGGAACAGGCCGACACCGCGACCAATTCCCGCGCCGTTCCGATCTACCAGTCGGCCGCATACGTCTTCGACGACGCGCAGCACGCCGCCGACCTGTTCGCGCTGAAGACCCCCGGCAACATCTACAGCCGGATCATGAATCCCACCACCTCGGTCTTCGAGGAGCGGATGACCGCACTCGAGGGCGGGGTCGGGGCGCTCGCCACGGCGTCCGGTGCCGCTGCGATCACCTACGCGGTGCTCAACCTCACCCGGGCCGGCGACAACATCGTCGCGCTGTCCACCCTCTACGGCGGCACCTTCGCCCTGTTCGCGCACACCCTCGCGCAGTTCGGGATCGAGGCCCGGTTCGTCGACCCCGCACGGCCCGACGCCCTCGCCGGGCTCGCCGACGACCGCACCCGCCTGGTCTTCGGGGAGACCATCGGCAACCCGAGCCTCAACGTGGTCGACCTCGACGCGTGGTCGGACGCCGCCCACGCCCTGGGGCTGCCGTTCATCGTCGACAACACGGTGCCCACGCCCATGCTGTGCCGCCCGTTCGAGCACGGTGTCGACGTCGTCGTGCACTCCGCCACGAAGTACATCGGCGGTCACGGCACGTCGATCGGCGGGGTCCTCGTCGACAGCGGCCGGTTCCCGTGGACCGAGCACGCCGACCGATTCCCCGGCCTCACCGCTCCCGACGACGCCTACCACGGGGTCGTGTGGACCGACGCCGCCGGTCCGGCCGCGTACGTCATCCGCGCCCGCACGGTGCTCCTCCGCAACACCGGGGCCACGCTCGCCCCGCTGCACTCCTGGCTGTTCCTCCAGGGCCTCGAGACCCTGCACCTGCGCCTCGAGCGGCACTGCGAGAACGCCCTCGCCGTGGCCCGGCACCTCGAGTCGCACCCGGCCGTCGCCTGGGTGAACTACCCGGGCCTCGACTCCAGCCCCAGCAAGGAGGTGGCCGACCGGATCCTCACCGGCGGCTACGGCGGCCTGGTGTCCTTCGGCCTCCGCGGCGGGCGCGCCGACGGGTCGCGGTTCGTCGAGGCGCTGCAGTTGTTCAGCCACCTGGCCAACATCGGCGACGCCAAGTCGCTGGTCATCCACAACGCCAGCACCACCCACTCCCAGCTCAACGACGAGGAACTCCGCGCCGCCGGCGTCCCGGCGGAGATGGTGCGCCTGTCTGTGGGCATCGAGCACATCGACGACATCCTCGCCGACCTCGACCAGGCGCTCGCCGGTCTGTGATCCGGGGACGCCGGGCCCACCCCCTACAATCGAGCGCGTGACAGCGCCCGATCCGCAGCCGAGCAGCACGCCGGCGGGCGAGGGGGTGGGCCTCGTCGAGACCCGCACGGCGCGGCTGTTCACCCCGGACGCCCCGCTCGAACTGTCCGGCGGGGAGCGCCTCGACGAGGTGATCGTCGCCTACGAGACCTACGGCACCCTCAACGACGCCGGCGACAACGCCGTCTACATCTGCCACGCGCTGACCGGGGACGCCCACGCGGCCGGGATGCACCCGGGGGAGCGGCGCCCCGGCTGGTGGGACAACCTCATCGGCCCCGGCCGGGCCATCGACACCGACCGGTGGTTCGTCGTGAGCAGCAACCTGCTCGGCGGCTGTCAGGGCACCACCGGACCCAGCTCGATCAACCCCGCCACCGGCGAACCGTACGGGCTCGACTTCCCGCTGCTCGACATGAGTGACTTCGTCACCGTGCACCGGCGCCTCGGCGAGCATCTCGGCGTCCGGCACTGGCATGCGGCGGTCGGCGGTTCGCTGGGGGGCATGCAGGTGCTCGAGTGGGAGCTCTCGCACCCCGAGGACCTCGACCGCGCGGTGCTCATCGCCTCGTCCAGCCGGCTCACCGCCCAGAACATCGCCTTCTCCGCCGTGGGTCGCCAGGCGATCATGCGCGACGAGCACTTCAACGAGGGCCGGTTCGCCGGCGACCGGACGCCGGACGTCGGCCTGTCGATCGCCCGGATGATGGCCCACATCACCTACATGTCCGAGGACGCCTTCACCGAGAAGTTCGGCCGCAGCCACCAGTACGGCGCCCCCAGCCGGGGCTTCGGCGTCGACTTCGCCGTCGAGAGCTACCTCGAGCACCAGGGCGAGTCGTTCCTCACCCGGTTCGACGCGCTGAGCTACCTCTACCTCACCCGGGTCATGGACTACTTCGACCCGTTCAGCCGCCCCGGCGCCCTGACCCGGCTGCGGCAGCACCCGGTCTCCAACCTGGTCATCAGCTTCGACACCGACTGGCGCTTCTCCACCGCCCAATCGCGGCGGATCGTCCGGACCCTGGAGTCGGCGCGCGTGCCCGTGACGTTCCGCGAGATCGCCTCCCCCTGGGGCCACGACTCGTTCCTCCTGCCGATCGAGCCCTACCACGCGACCATCAAGGCGTTCCTCGAGTACGCCGGCGTCCGGGAGGCCGCCCGTCATGGCTGACGCCCCGAGCCGCCAGGTCGCAGACCTGCTGCGTCCCGACCTCGCCCACGTCGCCGAGCTCATCCCCACCGGCTCGCGCGTGCTCGACCTCGGCTGCGGGCCCGGCACGCTGCTGCGCCACCTCATCGACGAGCGGGGCTGCAGCGGCACCGGCGTCGAGCACGATCCCGACATGCTGCTCGCGGCGATCGCCGCCGGCGTCCCCGTGCTCGACCTCGACCTGGACGCCGACCTCGGCGAGTTCGCCGACAAGAGCTACGACGTCGTCGTCCTCTCGCGCACCCTGCAGACGGTGCAGCGGCCCAGCGACGTGCTCGCCCAGATGGCCCGGATCAGCGACCGGCTCGTCGTCTCGATGCCCAACTTCGGCCTGTGGCGGCACCGGCTCCGCCTGCTCAGCGGCCACATGCCGCAGTCGCGGGAACTTCCGTTCGCCTGGTACGACACCCCCAACCTGCACCACGCGACGCTCGTCGACCTCGAGCGCTACTTCGCGACGCTCGGGCTGGAGGTGGAGCAACGGATCCCGCTCACCGAGGCCGGACGCCGGCTGCGCACCGACCGCGGGGCGAACCTCGTCGCCGGCGCCGCGATCTACCTGCTGAGGCCGGTGGTCACGGCGGGGTCGGACGCCTGACCCGAGGCGGCCGCGTCGAGGGCGGCGACGAAGCGGCTGAGCGAGCCGCCCAGCCCGTACCGGTCGCCGAGGCGGGCGAGCGCCTCCGCGTCCCGGACGAAGCCGCGAATGCTGAGGTCGCGGGGCGGCACGGGCAGGTCGTCCACGGTCCGGACCACCTCGAGGGCGGCCCCGAGGTACTCGACCTCCCCGGCGATCCGCGACCGCAGCGCCGGGCTCATCGGCGACCCGGCGTCCGCCGCGGCCGCCACGATGCCCTCGATCCCGCCCCAGGCGGCCACCAACTGCGCGGCGGACCGCTCGCCGATGCCCTTGACGCCCGGCAACCCGTCGGAGGGGTCGCCGCGGAGCACGGCGAAGTCGGCGTAGTGCTCGGCCGGGACGCCGTAGCGCTCGGCCACCCAGGCGGAGTCGACGAGCTCGTGCTTGGCGACCCCCTTGCCGACGTAGACCACCCGGGTGTCGCCCGTGGCGAGCTGGAACAGGTCCCGGTCGCCGGTGACGACGAGGGTCGGCACCGCGGACTGCCGGGCCATGCTGGCGAGCACGTCGTCGGCCTCGTAGCCGTCGACCCCGACGACCGGGACGCCGGCGGCGTCCAGTACCTCCACGATGATCGGAAGTTGGGCGCGCAGGTCGGCCGGCGCCTCCTCCGACTGCCCGGACCGGGCCCCGACCCCTCCCGCGCCGACGATGCCGGCGGGCTGTCCGGCGAGGCGGTGCAGCTTGTAGCTCGGGATGAGCGCCACCCGCCACGGCGGGCGCCAGTCGTTGTCCCACGCGCAGGCCACCCGGGTGGGCCGGTACTGGTCGATGAGCCGGGCGAGCATGTCGAGCAGCCCGCGGACCGCGTTGGTCGGCGTCCCGTCGGGCGCCCGAAGGCTGCTCGGCACGCCATGGAAGGCCCGGAAGTAGAGCGAGGCCGTGTCGAAAACCATGAGCGAATCGTGGGTCACTGACAAAGGGTGACACGATGAAGGCATGGAGAGTACCGATCAGCAGATCCTGGCGTTGCTCGCCCGTGACGGCCGCATGTCCTACACCGACATCGGCCGGTCGACGGGATTGTCCACGTCGGCCGCGCAGCAGCGGGTGCGCCGCCTCGAGGCGCGCGGGCTGATCGACGGCTACGCCGCCCGCCTCAACCCGGAGGCCCTGGGCCGCAATCTCACGGCGTTCATCGCGCTGCGCCCGCTCGACCCGGCCGAGGACGAAGCGGTGCCCGGCGTCGTCGCCGGGCTGCCCGAGGTCACCGCCTGTTTCTCGGTCGCCGGCGACTCGTCCTACCTCATCGAGGCCAACGTGGGCACGCCCGCCGAGCTGGACGCCCTGCTCACCCGCATCCGCTCCGCCGCCAAGGTGACCACCGAGACGACGGTCGTGCTCACGACGATCTTCCGCGACCGCCCCCTCGTGAACGAGCCAGAACTCGGGTGAGCAGCCCCATGCTGACCCGCACGGCGGAACTCGTCCGCAGCCACGATCGGATCACGGGCTCGCTGCTCGCGGTGCTGGCCGGGGCCGGCATGGGGCTGGCCTACCAGCCGTACGCCCTGTGGCCGCTCGCGCTGGGCGCGGTCGCCCTGCTCACCCTGCTCGCCCGCCACGCCGGCACCCGGCGGTCGCTGTGGCTCGGGCTGCTCTTCGGCCTGGCCCAGGGCGCGGTGGCCATCACCTGGGTGTCGGTGCTCGGCTGGTGGGTGGCGGTGCTGCTCGTCGCCGCGATGTCCGTGTGGCCGATGGCGGTCGCCTGGGTGATCGCGCGTACGGCGTCCCTGCCCGCGGGCTGGCTGTTCGCGTCCGCGGCGTGGATCGCCGCGGAGTTCGGCACGGCGAACGTGCCGTTCGGCGGGTTCCCGTGGCTCCGGCTGGTCTGGACCACGGTCGATCAGCCGATGTCCGGGTGGCTGCCGGTCATCGGCGCGGTGGGCACGTCGTGGCTGGTCGCGCTGTCAGGGCAGGCGCTCGCCGCCCTCGCGTCCCCGCATCCCGGACGCCGGTACGGGCCGCGCACCGCCCGGGTCGCCGCCATCGGGCTCCTGGTCGTCGGCTTCGGCGGCGGTGCGGCGCTGGCCGCCCGTCCCGTGCCCGCCGGAGGCCCCGACGTCACGCTCGGCGTGGTGCAGGGCAACGTCGACGGCACCGCCGGTCCGCGTGCGATGGGCTACGCCCGCAGTGTCACCGACAACCACGTCTCCGAGACGGTCACCCTCATGGCCCGGGCCCGCACCGGGCTCGACCCCACGCCCGACCTCGTGCTGTGGCCGGAGAACTCGACCGACATCGACCCGACGAAGGACGCCGAGACCCACCTGCTTGTGCAGCTGGCGGAACTGGTGTCGGAGCGGCCGATCCTCGTCGGGGCGGTGATGGACGGGCCCGGGCCCGACGAACGGCAGACCGCGTCGCTGTGGTGGACCACGTCCAACCAGATCGTCGCCCGGTACAACAAGCGCAACCTGGTGCCCTTCGGGGAGTTCGTCCCGCTCCGCTCCGAACTGCTGCCGCTGCTGCCGATCCTCAAGGAGGTCGGCGCCCAGTCGGTGCCCGGAACCACGCCCGGTGTCCTCACCGGGCCCCTCGCCGACGGACGTTCGCTCACCGTGGGCACGGTCATCTGCTACGAGCTCGCGTGGGACACGACGGTGGCCGACACCGTCATGAACGGCGCCCGGGTGCTCGTCGTCCAGTCCAACAACGGCACGTACACCGGAACCGGGCAACCGCAGCAGCAGTTCGCCATCACCCGGGGCCGGGCGATGGAACTGCAGCGGGAGATCGTCGTCGCCACCACGAACTCCCTGTCGGGGCTCATCGACGCCCGGGGGCGGGTGATCGAGCGCAGCCACGAGGCGACCGCGTGGGCGCGGAGCATCACGGTGCCGGAGCGCACCGGCGTCACCCTCGGTGCGCGGCTCGATCCCTGGCTCGACTGGGTGGCGCTGGCCGTCGCCCTCGGCGGCCTCGTCTGGTCGTTCGTCCCCGGCAGCCGCCGGGGAACACCCGTGCCGGTTGGCGGCCACCGGTAGCCTGAGAGCACCTTCCCCCTCCGGCACGAGGAGTCGCCATGGCACAGGCGCACCGGCGCGCCCCCTGGGTAGTGCCGACGTTGCTGGTGGTGCTCGTCGGACTCCCGATCCTCGAGGTGTGGCTGCTCATCCGGGTGGGCCACCTCATCGGAGCGCTGCCCACCATCGGCATCCTCGTCGCCGAGGCCGTGCTGGGTGCCTGGCTGATGCGCCGGGAGGGGTCACGCGCCTGGCGCGCGCTCCGGGACGCCGCCCGGCGCGGCGAACTGCCGGTCGACGAGGCGACGGACGCCGCCCTCGTGCTCGTCGGCGGCCTGTTGCTGCTGCTGCCCGGGTTCGTCACCGACGTCGTCGGGCTGGTGTTCCTGCTGCCCTTCACCCGTCCGCTGGCGCGCCGGGTGGTTCAGCTACTGGTCGCGAGGGGTGCGATCCGGATCAGCGCCACCGTCGGGGTCGACCGTGCCCGGGTCGGCCTCGACGACCAGACCATCGAGGGCGAGGTGGTCGAGGGCGATCCGGGCGGGTCGCAGGCGGGCCGGCGTCCGGAGATCGACGGCCGGTAGCTACCGCGGGTCAGTGGGCGCCGCGGAGCAACTGCAGGCGCTCGGCCAGCAGGACTTCGAGTTCCTTGATCGACCGGCGCTCGCGGAGCATGTCCCAGTGCGTGCGCGGAGGCTTGGTCGCCTTCGCCTCGCCGACGGTGCCGTCGCTGCGGACGGCGACCTGCCCGCACTTGGGGCACTCCCACTCGGTGGGCAGATCGGCCTCGACCGAGAACGTGATGTCGAAATGGTGGTGGTTGGGGCAGTCGAAGCCGACGACCTGGCGGTCGGCGAACTCGATTCCCTCTTCGTCTTCGAAACTCTTGGCGCCGAGCCCGACGCCGCGAAGAGCACGATCGGCCATCGTGGATCCTCCCTGGCAGGTGCGGTGGTTGTGGCGGCCGGGCGTCCCCTGACCATCGCTGGGGGGCGAGGTGGGGTCACCACATGACCAGTCAACGCCACCCGGGGGCGGATTGTTCCATCACGAGGTCGGAATCTGCTCCGGCGCCGGCCTCCAGCCGGGCCGCGCCGTGGGCCTGGGGACGCCGCACGAACAGCAGGGCGACCAGTCCGGCGAGCAGCACGAGCGCGATTCCGACGATGCCGACACGGTCGCCCCCCATCGCCGCGAAGACGCCGAACAGCGCCGGGGCGAGGAACGACACCGCCCGTCCGGTGGTCGTGTAGAGGCCGAACAGTTCCTGCTCCCGCCCGTGGGGCGCCAGGCGGGTGAGGTAGGTGCGGCTGCTCGACTGGGCGGGTCCCACCCACAGGCACAGGATCAGCCCGAAGATCCAGAACATCCCGGCGCCGTGAACGAACAGGAGGACGACGGCGGTGCTCACCAGTGCGATGAGCGACGTCATGATGATCGCCTTGGGGCCCACCCTGTCCTCGACGATGCCCGCGGTCACGGCGCCCAGCGCGGCGACCACGTTGGCGGCGATGCCGAACACGAGCACGTCGCTCGGGCTGAGGCCGTAGACGCTGGTGGCGAGGATCGCGCCGAAGGTGAAGATCGCCGCCAGGCCGTCGCGGTAGAGGGCGCTCGCGCCGAGGAACCAGACCGCGGTGCGCTCGGAGCGCCAGAGCCGGCGCAGGTCGCGGCCGAGGATGCGGTACGACTCGGTGACGCTCACGGCCGGCGTCCGGACGCCGCGGGCCGGGTCGCGGACGGCGACGAACATCGGGATCGCGAAGACGGCGAACCAGGCCGCGCACAGCAGGGCCACCATCCGGTAGGGCAGCCCGGGGTCGGCGCTCACGCCGAAGAACGGCACCTTGGGCTTGATGAACACGAAGTAGCTGACGGCGAGCAGCACGATGCCGCCGAAGTAGCCCAATGACCAGCCGATCCCCGACACCCTGCCGACCGTGCGGGGCGTGGAGACGAGCTTGAGCATCGAGTGGTACGAGACGCCGGCGAACTCGCTGAACACGTTGCCGGCACCGAGCAGCACCAGGCCGAGCAGCAGGTACGCGGGGTCGGCCTTGACGAGCACCATGAGCACCATGTCGAGCACCGTGAGGGCCGTGAAGATGCCGAGGTTGCGCATCCGGCGTCCGGCCCGATCGGCCCGCTGCCCGATGACGGGGGCCGTGATCGCGATGACGAACCCCGCCAGGGTCATGCTCAGCGACACCCACTGGGCGCCCGACCGGGCGCCGCCCTTGGGCGCCACCATGTCGGCCACGTAGACGGAGAACACGAACGTGGTGATGACGGCGTGGAAACCGGAGGCGCCCCAGTCCCACAGCCCCCAGCTGATGACCCGTCCCCAGCTCGGCGGCCGGCCGGCCTCCTCGGCGTCCGGTTCCGCCGACGGCGGCGTCAGGCCTGCCATCGTCCGGCCCTGACGAGCACGTTCTTGAGCACGTCGATGGCGTCGGTGATGATCCCGTCGACACCGAGGTGCAGCAGCCTGCGCATCTCGTCGGCCTCGTCGACGTCCCAGACGTGCACCTTCATGCCGCGCCGGTGCGCCGCGTCGAGGAACCTCGGCGTGACGATCGTCACCCGGCGTCCGGCCACCGTGTGGTGCACGGGCACCTGGAACGCGGCGCCCGGGGTGTTGACGAGCCCCGGCAGCAGGGGGGTCGCGACCGTGTAGAGCACGGCGGAGCGGCCGGCGGCGGTGGCGACCCGCCCACCGGTGAGGTCGCGGAACCGGCGCAGGCTGGCGTCCGAGAACGACGCCACGCAGACCCGTCCCTCGGCACCGGCGTCCCTCAGCAGGCGCACGAGCGGGACGAGGGCCTCGGGCGTCTTGATGTCGATGTTGAACCGGGCGTCGGGGAACTCCTCGAGCACCTCGGCCATGGTCGGGAGGGGTTCGCGGCCCCCGATCCGCACCGCCCGCAACTCGGTGAGCGTGAAGTCGCCGACCCGCCCCTGGTGGTCACTCACCCGGTCGAGACGGTCGTCGTGCAGGACGACGAGGTGACCGTCGGCGCTCGCGTGCACGTCGGTCTCGAGGTAGCGGTAGCCGAGGGAGACGGCGTTGC
>JAJYQH010000102.1:0-7310 GCA_021794705.1 Actinomycetes bacterium
ACACGCTGCTCAAGCCGGAGGCCACTGATGACCAGGTGGGTGCGCTGGTCGACGAGGCGGAGCGCCTGGGCGTCTACGCGGTGTGCGTCTCACCCAGCAGGCTCCCGCTGGCGGTGCCGGAGGGGCTGAGGCTCGCGGTCGTCTGCGGCTTCCCGTCGGGAGCCCACCGGGCGGCCGTCAAGGCGGCCGAGGCGGCCGCCGCCGCGGACGCCGGCGCCGACGAGATCGACATGGTCATCGACCTGGCCCTGGCGAGGACCGACCGGTTCGACCTCACGGAGGCCGAGATCCGGGCCGTCCGCGAGGCGGCCCCCCACGTGCTCCTCAAGGTGATCATCGAGTCGGCCGTCCTCAGCGACGCCCAGATCGTCGGCGTGTGCGAGGCGGCCGAGCGGGCGGGCGCCGACTTCGTCAAGACCTCCACCGGCTTCCACCCGGCGGGCGGGGCCAGCGTGCACGCGGTGCGGCTGATGGCCGACACCGTGGGGCCCCGGCTGGGGGTCAAGGCGTCCGGGGGCATCCGCGACACGGCCACGGCCCTGGCGATGATCGACGCGGGCGCCACCCGCCTCGGCCTGTCGGCGTCCGCCGCGGTGCTGGCCGGCTTCGACGGTGCCGCCCCCACCGGTGCCTCAGAGGCCTACTGACCCGCTCACCCGCACCGGCGTCATCGCCGGGTGCCGGTCGTACCACCAGTACCAGACACCGACCAGGGCCTCGTGCCAGGTGAAGCGCGCCTTGTGCCAGGGACGCTCCCCGAACCGGTAGTCGTCGGCGAGCACGAGCAGCGGAACCGCCTCGGGCGCCAGCACCTCGACCTCGTGGCGCCCGCGGTCGGCGTGCAGAGCGTTCGAGACGATGGCGATCCGGTCGCAGGCCGCTAGCAGGGGCAGCCCGAGCTGCACATTCTCGGCGGTCGTCGTCGCCGACTCCTCCAGCTCGACGACGGAGGGGTCGAGCCCGAGCACGTCGACCGCGTAGCGGGCCAGTGATGCCGCCTCCGAGAGCTCGGCGCCCGTCGTGCGACCCCCGCTGAACACCACCCGCACTGGTCCACGGTGGGCGGCGATCGTGCGCATGAGGATGTCGCACCGCCACTTCTGCTCGGCCGACGGCTCGCCGGAGGGTTCGGGCGGGTAGCCGAGCACCAGCAGCCCGAGCGAGCCGTCGGGCCGGGCCGCAGCACCCGGGGGACGCCGTGACGCGCGCCACTGCAGCACCTCGGCCCCGCCCCACCACAGGGCGAGCTCGACGAACAGACCGACGACGAGCCGGGCCGGTCGGACCCGCGGCGGCCGGTGTCCCGGCCGGGTCACGGGGTCGGCTCGCGGTGGTGGGTGTGCACCCACAGCGCCACGACCGCACCGACGGCGACGACGACGGCCGGCAGCAGGATCGAGTCGGCCATGGCCCGGGCGAAGGACGGGCCGAGGACGGCAGGCACGTGTCCCTCCCCCTGCTGGATCGCTCCCGCGGCCCGGGCGGCCGCGGGATGCGTGGCCATGAACTCCCCGATCCAGTGGGTGATGCGGCTGGTCATGAGCATGGCGATGAGCGCGGACCCCAGCACCGAGCCGATCTGGCGCGTCGTGTTGAACACGCTCGATCCGGCGCCCGCCTCGTGGGGCTGGAGGTCGCGCGTCGCCGTCAGCGAGATCGGGCCCCAGATGAGCGAGCCGGCCACGCCCATGGGCACGGCGAGCAGCACGAGCTGCCACACCGGGTGACCGGAGCGGATCAGCCACTGGTAGGCGAACAGGGTGAGAGCGAACAGGGCCAGGCCCCCGGGGATGACGAGGCGGGCGTTGAGCCGGGGGAAGGCCCGGCCCACCAGGGGGGCGAGGACGCCGGAGAAGACGGCGTTCGGAACCATCGTGAGTGCCGCCTGGGTGGGGCTGAGGTAGCGGGCGTCCTGCAGGAAGATCATCATCGGGAAGGTCATCGAGGTGACGGCGACGCCCATGCAGAACGTGAGGATGTTGCCCATGGTGAAGTTCCACGTGCGGAACAGGCCGAGCGGCACCAGCGGTTCGGCCGGGCCCTTCGCCTCCCACCACACGAACCCGGCCATGACGGCCACGCCGGCGATCAGCAGCAGCGGCACGCTGAGGATGCCGGAGATCGTGCCCCAGTTGTAGCTGTTGCCCTCCTGCAGCCCGAAGACGAGGCAGAACAGCCCGATGCCGGACAGCACCACCCCGAGCGAGTCGAACCGGTGGGTCATCCGGGGCAGGTCGGGCACCCGCCGCCATACCTGCCAGATGCCGAACAGCCCGAACGGCACGTTGACGAAGAAGATCCACTCCCAGCCCAGGCCGTCGACGAGGATGCCGCCGAGGATCGGGCCGACGAGGGTGGCGACCCCGGCGGTGGACCCCCACAGGCCCATCGCGGCGCCCCGGTGGCGGAATGGGAACAGCCGGGTGATCACCGCCATCGACTGTGGCGTCATGAGGGCGGCGCCGAGCCCCTGGACGGCGCGGGCCGCGATGAGCATGCCGATGCTCGTCGAGAGGCCGCACCACGCCGAGGAGGCGGTGAAGACGACCAGCCCGACCATGAAGACGTTGCGGGGGCCGAAGCGGTCGCCGAGGCGCCCGGTGACGAGGAGCGGCACCGCGTAGGTGAGCAGGTAGGCGCTGGTGACCCAGACGACACCGTTCACGGACGTGTCGAGGCCCTGCATGATCGCCGGGATGGCGGTGGTGACGATCGTCGAGTCGACGAGGATCATGAAGAAGCCGACGAGCAGCGCCCACAGCGCCGCCCACGCCTGCTTCTCGGTGATCGGCTCGCCGCTGCGGGTGAGGGAGGTGGCGTCCGGCGCGCCGCCCGGATCGTGCCCCCGCTCGATCTCGTCGACGGCGCTCATCGGCTCTCCGCCGGGACGTTCGCTCGGGGGGCCCGGACGCCCCCGGGATCGTGGCTCTGCATGCCGACAAGACTAGGTGCAACCCCTGACAGTTCCGGCCGCCGCCGGAGGCCGGCACGAGGGGCGCGGCGGGCGTCCGTCGGCTGGCCCTAGGATCCGAGGTACGGGCGTTTCGAGGAGGAACCGTGGCCAGGATCACGAAGGTGTTGGTGGCGAACCGGGGCGAGATCGCGGTGCGGGTCGTGCGGGCGGCCGCGGACGCCGGCATCGCGAGCGTGGCGGTCTACGCCGACTCCGACCGCGACTCGCTGGTCGTCCGGCTGGCGGACGAGGCGTTCGCCCTCAACGGCGCCACCCCCGCCGACACCTACCTCAACATCCCCAAGCTCCTCGACGTCGCCGGGCGCAGCGGAGCGGACGCCGTGCACCCCGGGTACGGGTTCCTCGCCGAGAACGCCGACTTCGCCCGAGCGGTCATCGACGCCGGCCTGATCTGGATCGGGCCGCCCCCGGAGGCGATCGAGGCCCTGGGCGACAAGGTGCGCGCCCGGCACATCGCCCAGCGCGTCGGGGCCCCGCTGGTCCCCGGCACCCCCGACCCCGTGGCGGACGCCGAGGAGGTGACCGCCTTCGCGAGGCAGCACGGCCTCCCGATCGCCATCAAGGCCGCCTTCGGCGGTGGCGGACGCGGGCTGAAGGTGGCCCACACCCTGGAGGAGATCCCCGAACTGTTCGCCTCGGCCACCCGGGAGGCGGTTACCGCCTTCGGACGCGGCGAATGCTTCGTCGAGCGCTACCTCGACAAGCCCCGGCACGTCGAGACCCAGTGCCTCGCCGACATGCACGGCACGGTGGTCGTCGTCTCCACCCGCGACTGTTCCCTGCAGCGGCGGCACCAGAAGCTGGTCGAGGAGGCGCCCGCGCCCTTCCTCGCCGCCGACCAGGTCGATCGCCTCTACCGGGCCAGCAAGGCGATCCTGCGGGAGGCGGGGTACGTGGGCGCCGGTACCTGCGAGTTCCTGGTGGCCCGCGACGGCACGATCTCCTTCCTCGAGGTGAACACGCGGCTGCAGGTGGAGCATCCGGTGAGCGAGGAGGTCTCCGGCCTCGACCTGGTGCGGGAGATGTTCCGTATCGCCCAGGGCGAGCCGCTCGGCTACGACGACCCCGTCCTGCGCGGCCACTCCATCGAGTTCCGCATCAACGCCGAGGACCCCGGGCGCGGGTTCCTGCCGGCCCCGGGCACCCTGGTGAGCTGGCACGCACCGGGCGGTCCCGGCGTCCGCGTCGACGAGGGTTACCACGCGGGGATGACGGTGCCGGGAGCCTTCGACTCCCTGGTCGCCAAGCTCGTCGTCACCGGACCCGACCGAGCCGAGGCGCTGGCCCGGGCCCGGCGCGCGCTCCGGGAACTCGTCGTCGACGGCATGCCGACGGTCGTGCCGTTCCACCGCGCGGTGCTCGACGACCCGGCGTTCACCGCTCCCGAGGGCGTCTTCGGTGTGCACACCCGCTGGATCGAGACCGAGTTCCACAACACCATCCCGCCGTACACGGGTCTCCTCGGCGAGCCCGCGGACACCGAACCGGCCCAGGTCGTCGTGGTCGAGGTCGACGGGCGCCGGGTGGAGGTGAAGCTGCCGGCGGGGCTGCCCGCGCCCGGACGCCCGGGTCAGCCGACGGGAGCGGTGCGGCGTCCGCCCCGACGCGACCGCGGCGGAGCCCGGGTGCACGCGCCCTCGGGCAACGCGCTGACTGCGCCGATGCAGGGGACCGTGGTCAAGGTGGCCGCCGGAGAGGGCGACCTGGTCGCCGAAGGCGACCTCGTCGTCGTGCTCGAGGCGATGAAGATGGAGAATCCGGTGGTGGCCCACCGCGAGGGCACCGTCGCCCGGATCGTCGCGGTCGGCGTCGCGGTCACGGCCGGCGCGGTGCTCTGCGAGATCGTCTGACGGCCGGGTCCGTCGGTCAGGGTTCATCCAGGGAGCCCACGGCGCGCTCTCTCAGCCGGGTGAGCAACACTGGGTACATGTTGATCGGGTCTGGCCTGCTTCCCCTGCTCATGATGGGCCTGGTGGTCTGGTTCTTCTTCGCCCGGGCGGGGCGCAGTCAGCAGCAACTCGCCGTGCGCCAACAGGCCCAGCTCGCGTCCGTGCTGGCGGCGTCCCGCGCGGCCGCCGAGGAGGACGTCACCCGGTTCGGCGAGGAGCTCCAGCGGCTCGACTCCGACGTCGTCGGGCACGAGCTCGACGAGGCGATGCAGCAGGACTACACCCGCGCCCTCGACGCCTACGACCACGCCAAGGAGTCGCTCGCGGCCGTGCAGCGTCCCGAGGAGATCAGCAACGTCACCGAGATCCTCGAGGACGGCCGCTACGCCGTCGCCTGCGTCAAGGCCCGGGTGGCCGGCGAGCCGCTGCCGCAGAAGCGGCCGCCGTGCTTCTTCAACCCGGCCCACGGCCCCTCGGTGCGCAACGTCATGTGGTCGCCGAACGGCGGCGTGGCCCGGGAGATCCCGGCGTGTGCCGCGGACGCCGAACGAGTCGAGGCGGGCGCCGACCCGTACATCCGCACGGTGCAGCTCGGCTCGCGTCGCGTTCCCTACTGGCAGGGCGGCCCCGCCTACGCGCCATGGGCGCAGGGCTACTACACGGGATGGCGGGGTAACTCCCTGCTCGGCGACCTCGTCGTCGGGTCGCTGATCTTCAACGGCATGTCCGGGCTGCCCTTCATGCTGGGAGGCATGGGCCAGGGTTTGGGCGCGATCGGCGGCGGCATCGGCGACGGCCTGGGGCAGATCGGCACCGGCATCGGCGACGGGCTGGGCCAGATCGGTGACGGCATCGGCGACGCGTTCGGCGACATCGGCGACTTCTTCGGAGACCTGTTCTAGGAACCTTCCGCGGGTCCCGGGTCGTTCAGCACCCGCTCGAGCGCGGCGCGTCCCAGCGGTCCCCACGCCGGCTTCCCACCGGGTAGGCCGAGGTCGCCGTTGCGGCCCATGAGCAGGAGGAACAGGCTCTTGAGCGCGGCCAGGCCGCGGGCGCGGCGGAGCGTGCCGGCGTCCGTGGGGCCGTAGGCGGCGAAGAACCGCGCCGTGAGGCCAGCGGGAAGGATGACCCAGGCGGCGGCGAGGTCCCAGGCGGGGTCGCCGGCGAACAGGTCCCCGAAGTCGATCACTCCGCCGAGGGTGCCGCCGGACACGACGACATTGGCCGGGTGGAGGTCGCCGTGCACCCAGAGCGCAGGGCCCTCCCACGCAGGGGCGGCGACCGCATCGGCCCAGATCGCCCGGATCTGCCCGGCGAGGTCGCTGGGCGCCGCCGCCTGGAAGAAGCGGTCGAAGCCCTCGGTGCACGTCCGCGGGTGGAGGCGGCCGTCCGAACTCGGGGGCGCGTCGGGCGGCGCGGGCCGGTGGAGGGCCGCGAGGAACCCGGCCAGCCGGTCGGCGGCGTCCTCGGGCCGGTCGATCGTCGCGCCGTCGAGCGGCTCGCCCGGCACCCACGTCATGATCGACCACGGCCGGGGGAAGCAGGCGGAGGGACGGCCGAGGCGGACGGGGAGGGGCACCGGCAGCGGCAGGCGCGGGCCCAGCACCGGAAGCCACTGGCACTCCTTGCGCTGCAGAGCCGGGGCGCGTTCGGTGCGGGGCATGCGCACGACGAGGTCGTCCCCCAGCCGCCACTGCTGGTTGTCCCAGCCGCCGGGCACCTCCCGGACCGGCAGGCCGGCCAGGTCGGGATGCTGCTCGCGCACGAGCCGATGGACGAGGTCGGCCGTCATGCGGGGCTCGTCGCTCATGGGACGTGACGATAGCGGCCGGGAGCCTCCCGATCGGCAGGCGAGTCCGGGGTCCCCGTCCGCGGTTGCTGGGACGTCGGCGTGTGCCCGGCGATCGGGAGGATTCCAGGCGAGAGGACACGACCCGGCTTTCCGGGACAATTTTCTGTCAGTGGCCACGTCTACTATCGAACGTATGAACGATGAATCGGGGATCATCGACAGATGGGGTCACGCGCACCACGCGGCCCTCGCCGCAGTGCAGCGGGTGCACCTCGGCGACACCCCTGCAGACGCCGACCAAGCTCGCATCGACCTGCTCCGCGCACTGGAGGAGGTGAAGAACATCGCCACCGCCCTGCAAGCGGTCACCGCGGTCGCGTTCGCCCGCTCCCAACGCGCCGAGCAGCTACGCCAGGGTGTGGCCGCTGACCAGGTGGGGCGGGGTGTGGCCGAGCAGGTCGCCCTGGCCCGGCGGGAATCACCCCACCGCGGTGGCATCTTCCTCGGCGTCGCCACCATCCTGGTCACCGAGATGCCGCACACCCTGACGGCCATGGCCGCCGGTGTCCTCACCGAACACCGCGCCCAACTGCTCGTCCACGAAACCGCCTGCGTGTCCCGCCAGGCCCGCGCCGAGGTCGACCAGGTGGTCTGC
>JAJYQH010000102.1:7320-9244 GCA_021794705.1 Actinomycetes bacterium
GACCTGGACCGGTTGGGCCGGTTGGGCACCCGCCGGCTGGTCCACCTCGCCCGCGCCGAAACCTACCGCCGCGACCCCGCCGCCTCCGTCGCACGGCTCGCCTACGCCAGCTCGCAACGGTTCGTGACGGTGCGCCCGGCACCCGATTGCATGGTGAGGCTCACCGCCCTGCTCCCGGTCGCTCAAGGAGTCGCCGCGTTCGCCGCCCTCACCCGGGCCGCCGACACCGCGCACGCCACCGGAGACCCACGCACCCGCGCCCAGATCATGGCCGACGAACTCGTCGTCCGGATCACCGGGCAAACCACCCCGGATGCGATCCCGCTGGCCTTGCACCTCATCCTCCCGGCCGAGGTCCTCCTCAACCGGCGCGGTTACCGCAGCAGGGCCGAGCGGCCCGGGGTGATCCTCGGCCACGGACCGATCCCCGCCGACCTGGCCCGCGACCTCGTCTCAGCCGCACCACCGCTCCGCTCCTGGATCAAGCGGCTCTACCAGGCACCCACCGGCCGGCTGGTCGCCATGGAATCGCGCCACCGACTCTTCCCCAAGGGGTTGGCCGAATTCATCACCCTCCGCGACCAGATCTGCCGCACCCCCTACTGCGACGCGCCCATCCGACACATCGACCACATCCAACCCAAGGCCGACGGCGGCCCGACCAGCGCCGCCAACGGGCAAGGGTTGTGCGAACGCTGCAACCACGCCAAAGAGGCCCCCGGCTGGACCACCCGCACCATGGTCAGAGAACTTGACGAGGCGGATGCGGGGCGCGAAGAGGAGGTGCTCCTGATCACTCCGACCGGGCACCGATACGAGGCTACAGTCGCCGAGAACGTGTAGTCGCACGCCTCTGAACGCTCCTCATGTACCCCTCTGCAGGTCAGAGGAATCGCGGTTCCGCGATCAGTTCAGCGCGCTCTGTGCAGAATCCCAGGAGATCCACCGATCAATGTCGGCGACGGGTTCTGTTCGGAATTCCTGGGTCTCCGACGTGTGGGAGAACATCTCCTCGCGAGTCATCCTGGCGACTCATTCGAGCTCGGCGTTCACGAGTCGATACAGCATGCCCGACAAGTCCATGAGAATGCGCACCTCATCCATGTGCTCTGGTTCCAGGGAGTTTGCCGAGCCGCGCTGCCGAGGGAAATGCGCTCACCCCACCCTCGTCGTCAATGCAGAAGAACCGGCGACTCAAGTTGGCCTGGCCCCGCCGGCACCGGTGCCCCGCCGCATCTCCCTTTCCGAACCCGATTCCCCTCCCTGACAACGTCCCCAGCGGGACGATGGGCACATGACCGTCCAGCGCGGGACCACCCTCACCTTCCTCGGCGCGGCAGGCGCCGTCACCGGCTCGAAGTACCTCCTCACCCTCGGCGGAAACGGCCGCCGCGTCCTCATCGACGCGGGCATGTTCCAGGGCGAGAAAGCGCTCCGCCAGCTGAACTGGGCACCCTTCGCCGTGCCCCCCGACACGATCAGCGACATCATCCTCACCCACGCCCACATGGACCACAGCGGCTACCTCCCCGCCCTGGTGAAGCAGGGGTTCACCGGCCACATCTGGTGCACCCCGGCCACCGCGGAACTGGCCGCGATCGTCATCCGGGACGCCGCCAACCTCCAGGAACGCGACGCCGAGCACGCCGCCGAGCGCGGCTACTCGAAGCACCACCCCCCGCTGCCGCTCTACGACACTGCGGACGCCGAGCGCACCATCCCGCTGTTCCGCACCATCGGCTTCGACGAGCCGCGCGACCTCGGCGACGGCCTGGCCGTCCGGCTGGTCCGGGCCGGCCACATCCTGGGCTCGGCGAGCGTCCACCTCACGACACCCGACGGCAGCCTGCTCGTCTCCGGCGATCTCGGACGCCCCGACCACCCGGTCCTCAAGCCGCGGAAGATCCCGCCGGGTGCCGACTAC
>JAJYQH010000356.1 GCA_021794705.1 Actinomycetes bacterium
TCGGGCGAACTTCTCCCGGATGGCGGAGGTGGCCGACGAGATGATCCTCGTCGCGGGCCAGACCCTCGACCAGCGCGACGTCGGCGAGGCGACGAAGCTGGCCGAGAGCGACGAGGAGATCGACGAGCTGCGGCGCCAGCAGTTCCGGGTGCTGCTCGCCGACGACTGGGAGTACGGGGTCGAGGCGGCCGTCGACGTCGCCCTGCTCGGGCGCTACTTCGAGCGGATCGCCGACCACGCCGTCTCGATGGGCAGCCGGATCATCTACGTCATCACCGGGATGGCACCGGCCGGGGAGAACTGGCCGAACGCCTGACACCTGCCGTTCACCCTGCGGCCTCCACCGGGGCGCCGGCGACGACCGGGCCGGCACGTCGACGACGGGCTCACCGGGCACCGCGATCGGCCCGCGGCACCCGGTGAGCGTCGGTCACTTCTTCTTGCCCTGGTTCTTCACCGCTTCGATCGAGGCCTTCGCCGCCTCCAGGTCGAGGTAGCGGCCGCCGCGGGTGACCGGGGCGAAGTCGTCGTCGAGCTCGTAGTAGAGCGGGATGCCGGTGGGGATGTTGAGGCCGGCGATGTCCTCGTCGGAGATGCCGTCGAGGTGCTTCACCAGCGCCCGCAGCGAGTTGCCGTGGGCCACCACCAGCACCATCTTCCCGTCCGCCAGGTCGGGCTTGATGCTGCTCTCCCAGTACGGCAGCATCCGCGCGACGACGTCCTTGAGGCATTCGGTCTGCGGGCGCTCGTCCTCGGGGATGTCGGCGTAGCGCGGGTCGTAGAACTGGGAGTACTCGGCGTCCTTGGGGAGCACCGGCGGCGGCGTGTCGTAGCTGCGGCGCCACAACATGAACTGCTCCTCGCCGTACTTCTCCAGCGTCTCGGACTTGTCGAGCCCCTGCAGGCCGCCGTAGTGACGCTCGTTGAGCCGCCAGCTCCGCTCGACCGGGATCCAGTGGCGGTCGCAGCCGTCCAGCGCGAGGTAGGCGGTGTGGATGGCCCGGCGCAGGAGGCTGGTGTGCAGCTTGTCGGGCAGCAGCCCCTCGTCCGTGAGCAGTTGGGCGCTCGCCTTGGCCTCCGCGATGCCCTTGTCGTTGATGTCGACATCGACCCAGCCGGTGAACAGGTTCTTCTGGTTCCACTCGCTCTCGCCATGGCGAAGCAGGATGAGCTTGTACGTCATGGGCCAACCCTAGCGGCCGGGCCCCCGCCGGGATCGGGGCCCGGGAACACTGGGCGGGCGCCCGCCGGCCCCCGTCGCTGCGGACCTTGCACCACCTGCCACACCCCTGATCGAGGAGGCAGGGCGTGGCAGGTGGTGCACGTTTCGGAGAGACCGTGCCAAGGTGGAACGCATGACAACCCCCAGCTCAGAGCGTCCCGGCCAGGGGACGCCGTCCGCCGACCGTCCGATCGCCGTCGTCACCGGGGCCAGCTCCGGCATCGGGGCCGCCACCGCCCACACGCTGGCCGGCGCCGGCTACGAGGTCGTCTGCGCCGCCCGCCGGGCGGAGCGGATCGAGAGCCTGGCCGAGGAGATCGGCGGCCGGGCCGTCGGCTGCGACATCACCTCGGACGCCGACGTGGCCGCCCTGGCCGAGGCCGTCGGCCCCCGGCTGGCACTGCTCGTGAACAACGCCGGCGGAGCCGTCGGTCAGGAGCCGGTGAGCAACGCCGACCTCGACGCGTGGACGACCATGCTCGCCACCAACGTCGTGGGCACCGGCCGGGTCACCAAGGCCCTGCTGCCCGCCCTCGTCGCGGGCGAGGGGACGATCATCGTCGTCACGTCGACCGCGGCCGAGGCCCCCTACGAGGGCGGTGCCGGGTACTGCGGCGCGAAGTCGGCCGAACGCGCACTCGTCGGCGCCCTGCGGCTCGAGCTGTTCGACCAGCCGGTGCGGGTGTGCGAGGTGTCCCCGGGAATGGTGCACACCGAGGAGTTCAGCCTCACCCGGTTCCACGGGGACCGGGCGCGCGCGGACGCCGTGTACGCCGGCGTCCCGGGGCCGCTGGTGGCCGAGGACATCGCCGAGTGCATCGCCTGGGTCGCGTCGCGGCCCGCGCACGTCAACGTCGACCGGATGGTCGTCCGTCCCCGCGCCCAGGCGGCGAACCACAAGGTGTTTCGCGGCTGATCACGACCCGGCTAATCTGGCGACAATTCACCACCGACGTTGAAGGGCATGAGGATGGCGACCCAGTCCACTGACACCAGCGCAGCCGAGCGTCCCGAGGCCGACGACGAGTTCGTCCGGCCGCTCGACCCCGGGCAGTACAACATCCCCGACTGGGAGGCGGTGGCCGGGCCCGCGGCGGCCGACCCGCAGGCCTTCTGGGACAAGGAGGCCCGGGAGCTGGAGTGGTACAAGCCGTGGGACAAGGTGCTGGACGACAGCCACCCGCCGTTCTTCAGGTGGTTCACCGGGGCCCAGACCAACATCGTGCACAACGCCCTCGACCGGTGGGTCGATGGCCCCCGCCGCAACAAGCTCGCCCTCATCTGGCGCTCCGAAGACAACAAGGAGACCCGCACCCTCTCGTACTTCAGCCTCAACCGCGAGGTGAACAAGTGGGCGAACATCATCCGCTCGATGGGCGTCCACCAGGGCGACCGGGTGACCATCTACCTGCCCCGCATCCCGGAGATCTTCTTCGCCATGCTCGCGTGCGCGAAGCTCGGCGCCGTGCACTCGGTCGTCTTCGCCGGCTTCTCCGCCGACGCCCTGCGCGACCGCATCGACGACTCCGAGTCGAAGCTCGTGATCACCGCCGACGGGTCGTGGATCAACGGCAAGATCTTCAAGCTCAAGGACATCGTCGACGAGGCGGTGCGCCACGCCCCCACCGTCGAGAACGTCATCGTCGTCCGCCGCACCGGTCACGAGGTGCAGATGGACCCGCTGCGCGACCACTGGCTGCACGACCTCGAGACGCTGCCCATCGCCAAGGGCCGCTGCGAGACGGTCGCCCTGGACGCCGAGCACCCGCTGTACATCCTCTACACGTCCGGCTCGACCGGACGCCCCAAGGCGATCCTGCACACCCACGGCGGCTACATGGTCGGCACGTACTCGACCTTCAAGTACGTCTTCGACATCCGCGAGGAGGACCGCTACTGGTGCACGGCCGACCCCGGCTGGGTCACCGGCCACTCCTACCTCGTCTACGGCCCGCTGCTCAACGGCGCCACGGTCTTCATGTTCGAGGGCGGCCCGGCCTACCCCTACCCGAACCGCTGGTGGCAGCTCATCGAGCACTACGGCATCAACATCTTCTACACGGCGCCCACCGCCATCCGCAGCCTCATGCGGTTCGGGGACGCCTGGCCCAACCGCCACGACCTGTCGTCGCTGCGCATCCTCGGGTCGGTCGGCGAGCCCATCAACCCGGAGGCGTGGCGGTGGTTCCACCACGTCATCGGCAAGGACCGCTGCCCGATCATGGACACCTGGTGGCAGACCGAGACCGGGATGTTCATGATCACCCCGACGCCGAGTGTCCCGCTCAAGCCGGGCTCGGGCACCCGCCCGTTCTTCGGCCAGGAGGCCGAGATCCTCGACGAGGCCGGCAACCCGGTGCCCGACGGCGAGGAGGGTTTCCTCGTCCTCAAGCACCCCTGGCCGTCGATGCTGCGCACGCTGTACAAGGACGACCAGCGCTACGTCGACACGTACTGGTCGAAGTACCCGGGCAAGTACCTCGCCGGTGACTCGGCCCGCCGCGACAAGGACGGCTACATCTGGGTGATCGGGCGCACCGACGACGTCATCAAGGTGTCCGGGCACCGGCTCGGCACGGCCGAGGTCGAGAGCGCCTTCGTGAGTCACCCCGCGGTGGCCGAGTCGGCGGTGATCGGCCTGCCGCACGACGTCAAGGGCAACGCGATCCACGCGTTCGCCGTGCTGCGGATGGGCTACGAGCCCAGCGAGGCCCTCAAGGACGAACTGCGCCAGCACATCTCCGAGCACCTCTCCCCGATCGCGAAGCCCGACAGCATCGAGTTCGTCGAGAGCCTCCCCAAGACCAGGTCGGGCAAGATCATGCGCCGCGTCCTGCGGGCCCGCGCCCAGGGCCTGCCCGAGGGCGACCTGTCCACCCTCGACGACTAGGACTCCCATGACCGACTACCTCGTGCTCGTCGCCAACGAGGCCGACAACACGATCGGCAGCTTCGAGCTCGACGGGGGCAGGCTCACCCCGCTCGAGCGCTCGCCCATCGCGGGGTGCTCCACCTTCGCGGTCGACCCCCGGAGAAATCTCGTGTTCGCCTCGAGCAAGCAGGGTCCGAGTGTGGTGACGCTGCGGCTCGATCGCGCCGGCGGCGGCCTCACCGAGATCGGCCGGCGCGAGGTGGAGGCGGCGAGCAACTACCTCGCCCTGTCCGCCGACGGCCGGCTGCTGCTGTCGGCGTCCTACCACGGCGGCTTCGGCACATCGTCGCCGGTGTCCCAGGCCGGCGAGGTGGGTGAGCCGGTGAGCCGGCTGGCGCACGCGAACATGCACTCGGTGGCGATCACCGGCGACCAGCGGTTCGCCTACTTCGTCTCGCTGGGCGAGGACCTCCTCGCGCAGTGCGCGGTGGGCGGCGACGGCACCCTCACCCCGCTCGACCCGCCGACCGCGGCCGCTCCCGAGGGCACGGGGCCCCGGCACCTCGTGCTCGACGCCGACGAGACGACGGTCTACGTGCTCACCGAGTTCACTGCCGAGGTGCTGCGCTACCGCCGGGACGCCGAGACGGGCACCCTCGAGTTCGTCGACAGCATCCCGACCGCCGACCCCGCGGCCGGACTCGGACGCAGCGCCTATGGGCGCGACCCCCGCGCCGACCACCTCATCTGGGGGGCCGACCTCCACCTCGCCCCCGACGAGTCGACCCTGTGGACCTCGGAGCGCACGGCGTCCACCCTCGCCACCCTGCCGGTCGAGGCGGCCGGCGGCCTGCGTCCACCGCTCGCCTTCGTCGCCACCGAGCCGCAGCCCCGGGGCTTCGCCGTGTCGCCCGACGGCCGGTGGCTGGTCGCCGCCGGGGAACGCTCGACGACCGTCTCGCTCTACAGCCTCGAGGAGCAGGTGCCCCGGTTCGTCGACCGGGCGCCCACGGGGGCCGGGGCCAACTGGGTGCGGATCATCCCCCGCTGACCACCGGTGCGACCGGACGCCGCACGCGGCGGGGGGCGGCGATCACGAGCAGCGAGAACAGTGAGCTGGTCGCGCCGAGCACCATGAGCACACCCATCGGAACCGCGGTGGTCGACCCGCCGAGCCCGGCGAGGGGCGGGGCGATCGCCGCCGCGAGCGACTGGGCCAGTCCGAGCACCGCGGACGCCGTCCCGGCGTAGTGCGGCACCTGCTGGCTGGCCAGGGCGCCCCCGTTCGCGCCGGTGAACCCCTGGCCGATCATGATGAAGAGGAACCCGGCGAGGGCGACGGGCAGGGGCATGTCGAAGAACAGGGCCCCCACGAGCATGCCGATCGCCCCGGTGAGCGCCAGCGACTGCCCGGCGAGGATGACCCGTCGGGTGGGAACGCGGGTGGCCAGCCGGGCCGAGGTGAGGGTCGCCAGCGTCATGCCGGTCGCGTTCATGGCGAAGTCGAGGGAGTACAGGATCGGGCTGAGACCGTTCATCGTCTGCAGCACGAACGCGGAGGTCGAGACGTAGGCGAACAGCCCGAGGAACGCCGAGGCGTTGACGAGCATGTACCCGACGAATGCCCGCTCGGCCAGGACGATCCTCGCCCCGGCGACGAAGGTGGCGAATCCTCCCCCGTGCCGGCGCCCGGGCGGTAACGACTCGGGGACGACGAGCAGCGCCGCGACCAGCATGAGCACGGCGGCGAACGACAGCACCCAGAACGCCCCGCGCCACATCCACACCCGCTGGATCACCGCGCCGAGCAGCGGGGCGATGATCGGGCCCAGCCCGCCCACACCCATGAGCAGGTTCATCACCCGCACGAGCTGCGGGCCCTGGGCGAGGTCGACGATGACGGCCCGGGCGACCACGACCGACCAGCCGCCCCCGAATCCCTGGGCGAGGCGGGCGACCACCATGATGGTGATGCTCGGCGCGGACGCGCAGATCACCGAGGCCGCGAGGGTGAGCAGGATGCCTGCGATGAGCGGACGCCGCCGGCCCAGCTGGTCGCTCACGGGGCCACCGACGATCTGCCCGAGGCCCATGCCCACGAAGAACGAGGTGAGGGTGAGCGACACCTCACGCGACGACACGGCGAAGTCGTGCGCCACACGCGGGAACGAGGGCACGTACATGTCGGTGGCGAGGGGGCCGACCGCGCTGATGAGCACCACGGCGGCGATGAGGGTGCGCGGCACAAGCACCGGGGTGATGCGGGCAGAGGTGCCCGCCGCTGACGTCACCCCGCTCAACCTACCGGCCGGCACGGGGTCGGAAGGGCTGCGTCCGCCGCGGCTGAGACGGCCCGGGCGGGGCTCAGGCGAGGCTGATGAGCGCCTGACCGCCCTGGACGGCATCCCCGGGCTGCACGAGCACCGATCCGACGACGCCGTCCTGCGGCGCGGTGATCTCGGTCTCCATCTTCATCGCCTCGAGCACCAGCAGCACCTGCCCGGCAGTGATCTTGTCGCCCTCCGCGACGAGCACCCGGGCCACGGATCCGGCCAGCGGGGCGACGACGGCGTTCGCGCTCGTCGCCTGCACCGAGGCGGTCGTCTTGGTCGGCGCCGCCATGGCCCCGCCGCCGATGACGATCGGGGTGAGGGCGACGTGCTCGTCCTCGGCGACATCGACGTCGATGTCGTACTCGTTGCCGTTGACGGTCACCTTGAGCTTCATCGTCGATCCTTGCTTCAGCGGGGCGGGTTGGGCCGGTCGGGGGTGGGGTGGGTCACCGGCGGGTGACCGAGCGGTCGTGCACCTGGCGGCGGGTCTCGATCGCCCACCGGTTGCCGCCGCGCACGTGCACCGCGCGCACCTTGGCGTTGTAGCCGAGGTAGGCGGACACTGCGGCGCCGATGGCGACGAGCACGTCCTCGGGCACCGCACGGCAGCTCTCGAGATCGGCGACCTGCGCCTCGAGGTCGTTGACCCGCTGGATGAGCTGCGCCACGAGGGCGCGCAGCCCCTCGTCGGTCACCGGGATCTGGGTGTCAGTCACGACGGTCCTCTCGGTCACGCCGGCCCGAGGCCGTGCTTCTTGGCGGGACGCGTCTCGCGCTTGGTCGCCAGCATCGCCAGTGCGCTGGCGATGTGCAGCCGGGTGAGCGCGGGATCGATGATGTCGTCGACCAGCCCGTGCGCCGCGGCCATGTAGGGGGAGGAGAACTTGTCGCGGTACTCCTGCACCAGCTCGGCGCGGCGGGCGGCCGGGTCGTCGGCGTCGGCGATCTCCTTCCGGAACACCACCGCCGCGGCGCCCTCGGCTCCCATCACGGCGATCTCGGCGCTCGGCCACGCGTACACCCGGTCGGCGCCCATGTCCTTCGAGCACATCGCGAGGTAGGAGCCGCCGTAGGCCTTGCGGACGACGATCGTGATCTTCGGGACGGTGGCCGCGGAGTAGGCGTACAGCATCTTGGCGCCGTGGCGGATGATGCCGCCGGTCTCCTGGGCGACACCCGGCAGGAAGCCGGGCACGTCGACGAGGTTGACGACGGGGATGTTGAACGCGTTGCAGAACCGGATGAACCGGCTGCCCTTGTCGGAGGAGTTGATGTCGAGGACGCCGGACATGACGCTCGGCTGGTTGGCGATGAAGCCGACCGTGCGCCCGACGATCCGGCCGAAGCCGACGACGAGGTTGGGGGCGAACCCGGCCTGGACCTCGAGGAAGTCGCGCCGGTCGACGATCCGCCAGATGATCTCGCGCACGTCGTAACCCTTGCGCTCGTCCATCGGGACGATGTCGCGGATCTCGGGGTCGGCGTCGACGTTCTCGTCGGGTTCGACGACCGGAGGTTCCTCGGAGTTGTTCTGCGGGAGGAAGCTCAGCAGCTTCTTCGCGATGAGGATCGCCTGGTCGTCGTCGTCGGCGACGAAGGACACCACGCCCGAGGCCATCTGGGCGTCGGCGCCGCCGAGCGCGTCGGCGGTGACGTCCTCACCGGTCACCTGCTTGATGACGTTGGGCCCCGTGATGAACATGTGGGCCTTGCGGGTCTGGATGATGAAGTCGGTGAGGGCCGGCGAGTAGGCCGCGCCGCCCGCGCAGGGCCCGGCGATGATCGAGATCTGCGGTACCGCGCCCGAGAGCAGCACGTTGGCGTAGAAGACCTTGCCGTAGCCGGAGAGCGAGTCGATGCCCTCCTGGACGCGGGCACCGCCGGAGTCGTTGATGAAGATGAACGGCGCGCCGGTCTTGAGCGACTCGCGCAGCGCCTCCGCCACCTTGGTGGAGTGGGTCTCCCCGGCCGAGCCGCCCGCCACCGTGAAGTCCTGGCTGGCGATGTTGACCTCCCGGCCCATCACCGTGCCGCACCCGGTGACGACGCCGTCGGCCGGCATGTCGGCGGTGTCCATCCCGAACGCGGTGGTGCGGTTGCGGCGGAAGGCCCCGGTCTCCTGGAACGTGCCCGGGTCGAGGAGGGCGGCGATGCGTTCGCGGGCGGTCATCTTGCCCTGGGCGTGCTGCTTGTCGATGCGGGCCTGCCCACCGCCCAGGTCGACCTGGCTGCGGTGGAGGTCCAGCTCGTCGATCAGCTGGGACATGGTCTTCTTTGCCATGGGGTGGGTCCTGGTTCTGGATCGATGGGGTCTCGGCGGATCAGGCGGGTTCGACCTGCACCGAGTGGGTGCGCCCGGCGAAGGTGACGTTGTAACGGATCGGACTCCGGACGGCCTTCGCGGACCCGTCGGCGATCGCCCGCTCGTGCGCCAACTGCTCCGGGGTCTTGCCCACGCTCTTGGGTCCCTCGTTCCGGTGCGCGAAGAACTTGGGGGCCACGCCGGGGAACATCGCGTTGGTGAGGACGTCCTCCTCAGTGCCGTTGAAGCCCTCGAGCTTCGCGGCGTCCGCCTCGAGCTTCTGCCACTCGGGCTCGAGCAGGTCGGCGGGACGGTGGGTGATCGGCTCCTTCTTCGCCTGCGCCTGGGCGATGGCGACCACCTCGGGGTTGCGCTCGCCGATGCACTCGCCGTAGTAGCCGAGCATGAGGTCGGCGAACTCGCCGGTCATCACCTTGTGTCGGCCCAT
>JAJYQH010000318.1 GCA_021794705.1 Actinomycetes bacterium
ACACCTCAGACCTGTGGTGGAAGACGGCGGTCGTCTACTGCCTCGACGTGGAGACCTTCTTCGACTCCAACGGGGACGGGTGCGGAGACCTGGCCGGCCTCGCCGAGCGGATCGACTACCTCGCGGAACTGGGAGTCACCTGCCTGTGGCTCATGCCCTTCTACCCGACGGCGCACCGCGACGACGGCTACGACATCACCGACTTCTTCGGGGTCGACCCCCGCTTCGGCCACCACGGCGACTTCGTCGAGGTCATCCGGATCGCGCAGGACCGGGGGCTCCGGGTGATCGTCGACCTCGTCGTCAACCACACCTCCGACCGGCATCCCTGGTTCAAGGCCGCCCGCTCCTCGACCGACAACCCGTTCCGGGACTTCTACGTCTGGCGCTCAGATCCCCCGCCGGACACCTCCAGCGAGGTCGTCTTCCCCGACCAGGAGCAGTCGATCTGGACCCTGGACGACACGACCGGCGAGTGGTACCTCCACCACTTCTACAAGAGCCAGCCCGATCTCAACGTCGCCAACCCGAAGGTCCGCGACGAGATCGCCAAGGTCATCGGGTTCTGGCTGCACCTCGGCATCAGCGGGTTCCGGGTGGACGCCGTCCCCTACTTCCTGTCGCTCGAGGGCGTCCGCAAGGACGAGATGGAGAAGTTCCGCAACCCGCACGACTATCTCCGCGCCCTTCGGCGGTTCATGGGACGCCGGCGCGGCGACTCGGTGCTGCTCGGGGAGGTGAACCTGCCCTACGAGGAGCAGCTCACCTACTTCGGCGGCGCGCAGGGCGACGAACTCACCCTCATGTTCGACTTCGTGCTCATGCAGAACGTCTACCTCGCGATGGCCCGCCGGGACGCCGGCCCGATCGCCACCACCCTGCGCAACCGCCCGCCGCTGCCCCCTGACAGCCAGTGGGCGACCTTCGTCCGGAACCACGACGAGTTGACCCTCGACAAGCTGAGCGAGGAGGAGCGTCAGGAGGTGTTCCGAGCGTTCGGGCCGGACCCGGAGATGCAGGTGTACGGCCGGGGGCTGAGGCGCCGGGTCCCGCCGATGCTCGACGGCGATCCCCGCCGGATCCGGCTCATGTACTCCCTCCTGTTCGCCCTGCCCGGAAGTCCCGTCCTCTTCTACGGCGAGGAGATCGGCATGGGCGAGAACCTGGCGCTCGAGGGGCGAATGGCGGTGCGGACGCCGATGCAGTGGGCGGACGATCCGAACGGGGGCTTCTCCACAGCCCGGCCGGGCAGGCTGGTGAGCCGCCTTCCCGAGGGCGGCTACGGTCCCCAGCACGTCAACGTGGCGAGTTCGCGCCGCGACCCGGACTCCCTGCTCAACTTCATCCGCTTGCTGGCGAAGCGGTACCGCGAGTGCCCCGAGCTGGGGTGGGGCGATGCCGAGGTGCTCGACCAGCCCCGCCCCTCGGTGCTGGCGCTGCGCCGCACCTGGGAGGACGCCTCGATGGTCTCCGTGCACAACCTGTCGGCGGAGGCGGTCACCGTGCCTCTCACCCTCGGGGAACCACCGGTCAACACCTCCGGCGAGCGGGAGCCGGACTGGAAGGGGGTCGCTCTGGTCGACCTCCTCAACTCCGGCCAGTTCCCCGACGAGGGGGTGCCGGTCGGCGCCGACGGGACGGTGGAGATCCCCTTGAGCGGGTACGGCCACGCGTGGCTGCGGATCCAGCGGCAGGCTCAGCGCCGGCTGGTCTGATCCGTCAGGGGTCCCCGGCCGCCGTCAGGCAACCGGGGACCCCTGCAGTCGCGGATCAGCTCAGCCGATCTTGGTCCACGTGCCGCACCCCTCGGAGTAGAAGCCCGCGTCGCCCGCGTGGATGGACACCGTCGGACCGGTCACCCCGTAGTCGTTGGCGAGAATCGTGGATGCGTCCGCGTTGAAGCCGGATAGCCGCACCCAGTAGCAGGCAGACCCTCCGGGAGCCCTCCACAGGCCCGGGGCGATGTCGGTGTTGACGATCATCGTCCCCGACCCGAAGCCAGCGGTCGGCGAGGACGTGATCGGTGACAGGTCGGTCGTCCACCAGCCGCAGCTCTCCGTGTAGAACCCAGCGTCGGAGGGCTCGATGGTCACCACGTCATGGAAGTCGGTCAGGTTGTTCGCGATGATGTCGCTCGCCGTGCGCGAGAACCCGGAGTCACGCTCCCAATAGCAGTTCGTCGCATTGGTCGTGGTCCGATACGTGCCGGCGACGATATCGGTGCCCACGACGAAGGTCCCCGAGCCGCTGAACGTGTGGAAATCGCTCCGGTAGTAACCTGCGACATCGGCCACCAATTGCGCCGTGCCGCCGCTGTTGTTGGTGAGCGCGATCTTGCCGTTGGCCCCCAGCTTCACCGTGACGAGATTCGCGCGGGTGTCACCGGCCGGGTAATTGAGGTTGGACGCCGTCGGCTTGGTCGTCTGATCGGGAAACACCGTGACGTAGCCCGACTTCTGGGCGTTGGTGACGGTGACGTTCAGCACCACCGCCCACACGCCCTGGGCGGGGACCTGCGCCTTGGTGGTGACCTGGACGTACACCGTCTTGTTCGAGCCCACCGGCCCGGTCGCGCCGAGGTTCTTCCGGGTGTCGAGGACCCGCGTCGGGCTCAGCGACACGAACGAGCCGACGGCGCTGGGGGTGCCCGCGAGGTAGTAGCCGGCGACGTCCGCGACGAGCTGCACGGTGCCGAGGTTGTTGTTGGTCATCGCGACCTTGCCGTTGGCGCCCAGCTTGACGGTGACCAGATTGGCCCGGGTATCGCCCTTGGGATAGTTGAGGTTCGAGGCGGTCGGCTGGGTCGTCTGGTCGGGGTAGACCGTGACGTAGCCGGAGCCCTGCGCGTCGGTCTCGGTCACGTTGAGCACCACCGCCGACACGCCAGTGGCCGGGACGCCGGCCTCGCCGCTGATCTGAACGTGAATGGTGAAGTTCGGGGCGACCGGCCCGGTCGCGCCGAGGTTCTTCCGCGTGTCGAGGACGCGGGTCGGGCTCAGCGAGGCGAAGGCCCCGGGAAGGGACGGTGTGCCGGCCACGAAGTAGCCCGCGACGTCGGCAACGAGCTGGGCGGTGCCGCCGCTGGTGTTGCTCAGCGCGATGCCTCCGGTCGGGCCGAGCTTGACGGTGACCAGGTTGGCCCGGGTGTCACCGGGCGGATAGTTGAGGTTCGACGCGGTGGGCCGGGGCGTCCCGTCGTCCGGGTAGACCGTGATGTAGCCCGACCTCGGGGCGTCGGTGACCGTGACATTCAGCACGACGGCCGACACCCCGGTGGCGGGAACGCCCCCGCGTCCGGTGACCTGCACGTGGATGGTGGAATCCGATGCGACCGGGCCGGTCGCCCCATTTCCGGTGCGGGTATCGAGAATTCGCGCTGGTCTGAGCGACACAAACGTGCCTGCCTCTCCCGCTGCCGCGGCCGGCACCGGCCGCCAGCCGGGAAGCGCCGCAATGACGATCAGGAGCGCGGCCACCCGCGCCCATCGCACAACCCATTTCCGCCGCACCATTGCGATCTCCGAATCTGGTGCTCCCCGCACCGAATGTGGTGCTCCCCGCACCCCGGCGCTCATGAAAGCACATACGTGGCTCGCGGAAATGGTGGGGTGCGTTAAGAACATCGCGGCAGCCGCGGAATCGGCGCGCAATACCGTCGCGCCGCACGGAATCCACGGTTTGGACGAGGCTCTTCCCATCTTTGGATGAGGCTCTTCCCGAATGCCGGGGCGCTCCGGCCGCCGCGCCCGTCGGACTCAGCACCGCTCGGTCGTGCTGGTACCGGCCTCGGCGACATCGGCCCCACCTGCCACACCCGGCCTCCTGGGCCGGGGGTGTGGCGCGTGGGGCGAATCTCGCAGCAACCGGGTCAGGGACGGGTGCCGGTGAACCCGCAGGCGGGGTTGGTGCACCTGATGGACGAGAACCTCGCATAGCCGGGCGGCGGGAACGGCCCGTCGTTGTACACGGGCGAGCTGTCCCAGACGACGGCGAGGCGTCCTCCGCACTGACGACACGGCGGCAGGCTGCGCTCGAAGGCCTCCTGCTGACTTGGCGATCGCGGTTCCTCCATACCCAGACCCTAGCCCCGGACGCGCTCGCTGCAAGGGCCGTGGCCGCCCGGGTCACGCGCCGGACGAACGACTCCCCCGCCGATGGCACGACGGGGGAGCAATTCCTGAGTGCCGCACGAGCGTCGCGCGGGCCGCGCGGCTCAGTCCAGGTAGTCGCGAAGCACCTGGGAGCGCGACGGGTGCCGCAGCTTGCTCATCGTCTTGCTCTCGATCTGGCGGATCCGCTCGCGGGTGACGCCGTACACCTTGCCGATCTCGTCGAGGGTCTTCGGCTGTCCGTCGGTCAGCCCGAAGCGCATCGAGACGACGCCGGCCTCACGCTCCGAGAGCGTGTCGAGGACGTCGTGCATCTGTTCCTGCAGCAGGGTGAAGTTCACGGCGTCCGCGGGCACGATCGCCTCGGAGTCCTCGATGAGGTCACCGAACTCGCTGTCACCGTCTTCGCCGAGCGGGGTGTGCAGCGAGATCGGCTCACGGCCGTACTTCTGCACCTCGACGACCTTCTCGGGGGTCATGTCGAGTTCCTTGGCGAGCTCGTCGGGGGTTGGCTCCCGGCCGAGGTCCTGCAGCATCTGCCGCTGCACGCGGGCGAGCTTGTTGATGACCTCGACCATGTGCACCGGGATGCGGATGGTGCGGGCCTGGTCGGCCATGGCGCGGGTGATGGCCTGCTTGATCCACCAGGTCGCGTAGGTCGAGAACTTGTAGCCCTTGGTGTAGTCGAACTTCTCGACCGCACGGATGAGCCCGAGGTTGCCCTCCTGGATGAGGTCGAGGAAGAGCATGCCGCGGCCGGTGTAGCGCTTGGCGAGCGACACGACCAGACGCAGGTTGGCCTCGAGCAGGTGGTTCTTCGCCTGGCGCCCGTCGCGGGCGATCCACTCGTAGTCTTCGAGGTCGTCGGCGACGATGCTCACTGCCGGATCGTTGAGTTGCTCCTCGGCGAACAGGCCGGCCTCGATCCGCTTGGCGAGTTCGACCTCCTGTTCGGCGTTGAGCAGCGCCACCTTGCCGATCTGCTTGAGGTAGTCCTTCACCGGGTCGGCCGTGGCGCCGGCCGACACGACCTGCTGCTCGGGCTCGTCGGTGTCGTCGGCGTCCGAGACGACGAAGCCCTCGTCCTCGGTGAGCGCCTTCTCCTCGACGGCGACCTCGGCCGAGTCGAAGTTCGACTCGTCGACGTCGTCGAGGGTGCGCTTCTTACCTGGAAGGGTCAGGACGACGTCGTTGCCCTCGAGCTTCACCTCGACGTCGATGCTCTTGGTGGCCGCTTCGGCGACGGTGGGCACGATCTCGTCATCGTCGGACTCAGCTGTGTCATCGAGTTCCTCGACCTCCTCATCGGTGGTGTCGTCGTCGACGACGTCGGGCTCGGCTTCCTCGATGTCTTCGAGTTCGAGGTCGTCATCGTCGCCGGCGAACTCGTCGTCGTCGGACGCCGGTGTGGCCTTGGGCGCGGTGGCCCCCGAGCGCTTGGCGCTCGATGCCCCGGCCGGCTTGCGTCCGGGGGCGGCTCCGCGGCGCTTCGCGCCGGTCGCCTGGGTCGCCGCAGCCTCGGACCCCTCAGTGGCCACCGAGTCGACCACCTTCGGCTCATCAGGGATGGGCGCAGCCTGGGCGCCACGCCGCCGGGCGGCTGAGGCAGGCTTGGTGGTGGTGGAAGTGGAGCGTGAAGGCACCTGGAACGTCCTCTCGAAGCTGTCAGGGTGCTTGAGGGCGCAGCCGGGCCCGCAGGAGTCAAGGGCCGCACCTGCAGTCATTCTGTCACGCCCACCCAAATGGGCAGAATCGAGGCCGCCGCGGGCCGGAACCACCCTGGGTCTGATTGTCCGCTCAGGGTGAACTCAGGGGAAAACCGCCTCCGGGCGTGCATCATTTCCAAGCGTCCGGTCGTTGTGTCTGACGAAGGGCCGCCCGCATACGGCGGGTCCACACCGACGGAAGGACCATCGTGGAGTCACGCACACGTGTTCGCAGCACCGAAGGCATCGACGGTAAGGACGCCGTCGGCCTCTACCTCGATGAGATCGCCCGCACACCCCTGTTGACCGCCGAGGAAGAGGTCGAACTCGCCCGCACCATCGAGGCCGGGCTGTACGCCCAGGAGGTGCTCGACGGCGAGGTGACCTCGCGGGTCGGCGCCAGCGACGAGGAACTCGCCGCGCTGGTCGCGGCCGGCCACGATGCCATGCAGCGCTTCGTCAAGGCGAACCTCCGGCTGGTCGTCTCCGTCGCCCGCAAGTACGGGCGCTCGCAGATGCCGCTGCTCGACCTCGTGCAGGAGGGCAACACCGGCCTCATCCGGGCCGTCGAGAAGTTCGACTACACCAAGGGCTTCAAGTTCTCGACCTACGCCACCTGGTGGGTGCGTCAGTCGATCAGCCGGGGCATCGCCCAGCAGGGGCGGATCGTGCGTCTCCCCGTGCACGTCGCCGAGCAGATCAATCAGGTCTCGGCCGTGCGGCGCACGCTCGAGCGCCGGCTGGGCCGTGACCCGGAGACCTTCGAGATCGCCGAGGAACTGGGCCTCGAGGAGGATCGGGTCATCGAGCTGATCCGCTACTCCCGCGACCACGTGAGCCTGGACGCCCCGGTCGAGGAGGACGGCGACACCGCCCTCGGCGACCTGATCGCCCGCGAGACCGCCCCCGGCCCCGACGAGGTGGTGCTCGACGCCCAGGACCTCGCCCGGCTGGAGGAACTGCTGTCGACCCTCGACGAGCGCTCCGCCGACGTCGTCCGCCGCCGCTACGGGCTGCTCGACGGCCGCCAGGCCAAGCTCGCCGACATCGGCGCCGTGTGGGGCATCACCGCCGAGCGCGTCCGCCAGATCGAGCGGCACGCGCTGGAGACCCTCCGCACCGCGGCCTGACACCCAGAACCAGCGCGGCTCCGTCTTTCCCCCGGACGGGGCCGCGCTCCATGTCCGGACGCAGGCAGGGCACCGTCCACTTCCGGGTCGACACAGACCCACAACGGGACACTGTCCGGTTCGGGTTCGGAGCCCTGTCCCCCTTCGGGTCGATGTCGACCCGCAACAGGGCACCGCCCAGGTGGTGTTCGCCTGCGAGGTTCCGTCGCCGGTCGGGTCAGGGGTTGCCGACCAGGCGGATCAGCCCTTCCTGGGCGGTCGAGGAGACGAGCCTGCCGTTCTGGAACAGCCGACCCTCCGAGAACCCGAGGGCGTGGGACGCCGAGGGCGACACCTGGTCGTACAGCAGCCACTCGTCCGCCCGCATTCGGCGGTGGAACCACATGGCGTGGTCGATGGACGCCGACTGCAGGTTGGGCGACAGGAACGCCACCTGGTGCGGCACGGTCGACACGCTGAGCAGGCTGAGGTCGGACAGGTACGCCAGCAGGGCCTCGTGCAGCCGGTGTTCCGCGCCCGCGGGGACGCCGGGATCGTCGAGCCGGTCGGTGGTGCGGATCCACAGCCGCATGTGCGCTCCGTGCGAGCGGGGCTCGATCCCGCCGCCGGCCCCGGAGGTGCCGGCGATGCGGACGTCGAGGGCGTCCCACTCGCGCCACAGCGGCGAGTCGCCGAACCGCGACCGCATCGTGTCGGCGAAGCCGGGACAGTCGTCGGGAGCCGGCACGTCGGGCATGACGTCGTGGTGGTCGAGGCCCGGCTCGCCGATGTGGAAGGACGCCGACACCTGGCAGATCACCCGTCCCGCCTGGCGCGCCTCCACCCGCCTCGCGCTGAAGGTGTTGCCGTCCCGCAGGTTCTCGACCGAGTAGAGGATCGGTCGCTCCACCCGCCCGGGCCGCAGGAAGTAGGCATGCAGGGAGTGCAGCGCCCGCTCATCGACCACGGTGTCGTAGGCGGCGGTGATCGCCTGGGCGAGCACGAGGCCGCCGAAGGTGCGTTGCAGGTTCGACAGCAGCTGGTGGCCCCGGAACAGCCCGACCTCGAGCGGTTCCAGGCGCAGCAGGTCGACGAGTTCGGCGGTCGTTTCCGGCATGGCCCCACAATGCCATGGCCGGTCCCGCCGGCATGGGGGCGGTGCGGTCAGCCCTGCGCGGCGATCGCAGCCCTGATCCGCTTGGGCGACACGGTCACCACGGTGCGCAGCTGCTGGGCGAACAGCTGCACCCGTAGCTCCTCGAGGAGGAAGCCGATCTCCTCGACCGGCGCGGGCAGCGGCCCCGGGGGTTGGCGGTCGCAGAGCGCTGCGTACTCGGCCTCGAGGTCCTCGACGACTCGCACCTGCTGGCGGTCGCGGGTGGGGTTGGACGCCGCCGCGCGCAGCCGCTGGGCCATCGCCTGGAGGTAGCGGGGCAGGTGGTCGTACCACGGGTCGGCGGTGGCGGAGATGAAGTTGCGGAAGACCAGGTTGGCCAGCTGCTCGGTGACGTCCGGGGCCGCGGGATTGGCCGGCGTGAGCAGGGCGTCGACCTCCCGGCGTCCCCGCAGCACGGACGCCGCGGTGGCCACCACCGCGCGCATCTCGTCGGCCTGCGCCTCGCGCACGGCGAGGGCCAGCCCCTCGTAGCCGGCCTGGTCGCGGACGGCCTCGGGGTCGCCGAACCGGCGGGCGAGCCGGTCGACGGTCTTGAGCCGTGCGTCCGCGAGCAGTTCGGGCACCGACGGGTAGGGGGACGTGCCGAGCGCGAGCTTGTCGGCGTTGCCGAGGTGTGACACGACCCAGCGGGTCGGGTCGGGGTTGGTGAGAGTGAGCAGCCGACGGACGCCGGCCGCGTGGAACCGCGCCTGCCGGGCGGGCGAGTCGAGGGTCTCGAGCGCGACGGTGGTGACCCGGTCGACGAGGGCCGGGTAGCCGACCGCCTGCACCCCGTTGCTCTGCACGGCAAGCGTGGCGGGGATGGTGCCGAACACCCACGAGGTGCCCGTGCGGGTCTCCTGGGAACGGGAGGCCTGGGTGAGCGTCCGGGTGACGCGGTCGCGGAGGTCCTGCTGGAGGGTGGCGAGGTCCTTGCCGGTGCCGGTGGCCCGGCCCTTCTCGAGCACCCGGAAGTTCACCCGGAGGTGGTCGGGCACGGCGTCGGGCCGCCACTGGCCGGCGTCCACGATCTCGCCGGTGAGCTGGCGCAGCGCCCGGCCCAGCTCCCCG
>JAJYQH010000337.1 GCA_021794705.1 Actinomycetes bacterium
TCCGATCTGGTGTCAATGACAACCTCTACGACAGCGCCACCCACAACATCATCTCCAACGCGTCGTGCACCACGAACTGCCTCGCCCCGATGGCCAAGGCGCTCAACGACGGTCTCGGCATCGTCAAGGGCCTGATGACCACGATCCACGCGTACACCCAGGACCAGAACCTGCAGGACGGCCCGCACAAGGACCTCCGCCGCTCGCGCGCCGCGGCCCTCAACATGGTGCCCACCACCACCGGTGCGGCCAAGGCCGTCGCGCTCGTGCTGCCCGAGCTCAAGGGCAAGCTCGACGGCTACGCCATGCGCGTTCCCACCCCGACCGGCTCGGCCACCGACCTCACCTTCGAGGCGTCCCGCGAGACCACGGTCGACGAGGTCAACGCGATCGTCAAGAAGGCCGCCGAGGAGGGCTCGCTCAAGGGCTACCTCACCTACACCGAAGACCCGATCGTCAGCAAGGACATCGAGACCGACCCGGCCTCCTGCATCTTCGACGCCGGGCTGACCAAGGTCATCGGCAACCAGGTGAAGGTCGTCGGCTGGTACGACAACGAGTGGGGCTACTCGAACCGCCTGGTCGACCTGACCGAGCTCGTCGCCAGCAAGCTCTGACGCGACACCGAGTGCACCGGCGCGGGGGTGGGGTCATCGCACCCCGCCCCCGCGTTGTTTCATGCCGGGCCCCCGGACGCCGGGCGCCGGCCCCCCTCATCACCAAGAATCGGAAGGATTCGCCCCGTGAGAACTCTCGCTGACCTTGGCGACCTGCGCGGCAAGCGCGTCGTCATGCGCTGTGACTTCAACGTGCCCCTCGACGGGCAGACCATCACCGACGACGGCCGCATCCGGGCCGCGCTCCCCACGATCACCGCCCTGCGCGACGCGGGGGCGAAGGTCGTCATCCTCGCCCACCTCGGCCGTCCGAAGGGTGCCCCGGAGGCCAAGTACTCGCTGGCCCCGGCCGCGAAGCGGCTCGGTGAGCTGCTCGGCGCCGACGTGGCGCTGGCGAGCGACACGGCCGGCGACGGCGCCCGTGCGGTCGTCGAGGGCCTGGGCGACGGTGACGTCGCGCTGCTCGAGAACGTCCGCTTCGAGCCGGGCGAGACCAGCAAGGACGAGTCGGAGCGGCGCGCGCTCGCCGCGGAGTGGGCGCAGCTCGGCGACGTGTTCGTCTCCGACGGCTTCGGGGTCGTGCACCGCAAGCAGGCCTCCGTGTACGACCTGGCGAAGCTCCTGCCGAGCGCCGCCGGCAAGCTGGTGCAGAAGGAGGTCGAGGCCCTGTCCAAGGTGACCACGCACCCCGAGCGCCCGCTCGTCGTCGTCCTCGGCGGGGCGAAGGTGGCCGACAAGCTCGCGGTCATCGACAACCTGCTCAAGGTCGCCGACACGCTCGTCATCGGCGGTGGGATGGCGTACACCTTCCTCAAGGCCGAGGGCCACGAGATCGGGCAGTCCCTCTTCGACGAGGCCAGCCTCGACGCCTGCACGGGCTACCTCGCCACCGCGAAGCAGACCGGCAAGAAGATCCTCCTGCCCGTCGACGTCCGCATCGCCGCCGGCATGGACTTCGGCGCCCGCACGGTCGACGGCCCGGTCGAGGTCATCGACGTCGACGCGATCCCCAGCGACAAGATGGGCCTCGACATCGGCCCGAAGACCGAGCAGCTGTTCGCGGACGCCATCACCTCGGCGAAGACCGTCGTGTGGAACGGCCCGATGGGGGTGTTCGAGATCGGCGAGCTGAGCAACGGCACCAAGGCGATCGCGCAGGCGCTCACCGAGGTCGAGGGGCTGTCCGTGGTCGGCGGTGGCGATTCCGCGGCCGCCGTCCGCGACCTCGGCTTCTCCGACGACCAGTTCGGTCACATCTCCACCGGCGGTGGAGCCTCTCTCGAGTTCCTCGAAGGCAAGGAACTCCCCGGCATCGCAGTTCTGGAGGCATGATCATGGTCCGTACGCCGCTCATGGCCGGCAACTGGAAGATGAACCTCAACCACGTGGAGGCCACCGGCCTGGTGCAGAAGCTCGCGTGGACACTCAAGGACGCCCGCTACGAGCCGGAGCGCTCCGAGTGCGCGGTGATGGTGCCGTTCACCGACATCCGCACCGTTCAGACCCTCATCGAAGCCGACCGGCTGCCGGTCGTGTTCGGGGCCCAGGACGTGTCGGCGCATGACAAGGGCGCCTACACCGGCGAGGTGAGCGCGGAGATGCTCGCCAAGCTCAACTGCACCTACGTCGTCGTCGGCCACTCCGAGCGGCGCCAGTACCACGACGAGAGCGACGCGCTCGTCAACGCCAAGGCGAAGAAGGCGCTCGAGCACGGCATGACCCCGATCATCTGCGTCGGGGAGGCGCTCGAACTGCGCAAGCAGGGTCGGCACGTCGCCTTCACCCTCGACCAGGTGCGCGGCGCGCTCGAGGGCATTCCCGCCGCCCAGGCGGCGTCCCTCGTCATCGCCTACGAGCCGGTCTGGGCGATCGGCACGGGCGAGGTGGCGACCCCGGAGGACGCGCAGGAGGTGTGCGGCGCGATCCGCGGCTTCATCGCCGAGCTGTACGACCAGACGGTCGCGGACGCCGTGCGCATCCAGTACGGCGGCTCGGTCAAGTCGAGCAACATCCGCGAGATCATGGCCAAGCCCGACGTCGACGGCGCGCTCGTCGGGGGGGCGAGCCTCGACCCGGAGGAGTTCGCCAAGATCGTCCTCTTCTACGCGCTCTGACCCGGCCCGTCACCGCCCCGTCGCCCGTGCTCCGAGCAGCCGGGCGACGGGGCGGTGCGCGTCACCGGCGAGCGGGGGCGGAATAGGGAATGCCCGGGCCGTGGGTTAGGCTTTGGCCTGTGATTTCGACGCCCGTGCTGACCGCGCCGCTCATGACCTGGCCGATCCTGACACTGTCGATCGTCCTCATCATCACGAGCGTGATCCTGGCGTTGTTCATCCTGCTGCACAAGGGGCGCGGCGGCGGCCTGTCCGACCTGTTCGGCGGCGGCATGTCCACCTCGATGGGCGGCACCTCGGTCGCCGAGCGAAACCTCGATCGCCTCACCATCGTCGTCGGCCTGGTCTGGCTGGCGTGCATCGTCGCGTTGTTGGTGCTCTACCGATTCACGTCCTGAGACGTCGTGGCCCGGCCGGTGTTCACCCCGGGCCATCGAGCAAGATCCGCTGGAAGGGAAGATTGTGGCTGGAGGCAGTGCGATCCGGGGGAGCCGAGTCGGCGCCGGACCCATGGGGGAGGCCGAGCGGGGCGAGGCCGCCCCGCGGCTGTACGTGTCGTTCTTCTGCGCGAACGGGCACGTGACGCGTCCCGCGTTCGCCGCGGACGCGCAGATCCCCGACAGCTGGGACTGCCCGCGCTGCGGCCTGCCGGCCAACCGCGACGAGAACAACCCGCCGCCCCCGCCGAAGATCCAGCCGTACAAGACGCACCTGGCCTACGTGAAGGAACGCCGCAGCGACAAGGAGGCCGCCGCCATCCTCGAGGAGGCGCTGCAGGGCCTCCGCGAGCGCCGCGCCCGCGGCGAGGTCATCTTCTGACCGTCCCGGCTTCCGGGAGTTCCCGACGGGTCGCGACGCGGCGTCCCGCCTCCTAGAGTTCGCACCTGTAGCGGGGGAGCAGGTCGGCCGCGCCCTCGTCGAGGAACCAGATCGTCGACTCGACGCCCGATACCAGCCCGGCCGGCACCGTCTCGTCACCGCCCAGGGCCCGGGCCACGGCGTCCGCCTTCTCCGTCCCGTTGACCCAGAGCCACACCGTGCGTGACCGGTTGATGGTCGGGAGGGTCAGCGAGATCCGCTCGGCCGGCGGCTTCGGAGCGTCGGTGACCCCGATGACGCTGAGGGTCGTCGGGTCGAAGCTCGGGTGGTGCGGGAAGATCGACGCGACGTGCCCGTCGGGACCCATGCCGAGGAGGCACAGATCGAAGATCGTGTCGCCGAGTTCGTGCGCGTACGCGAAGGCCGACTCGTCGGGGTCGGCGTTCCCGTCACTCGCCGGCATGGGGTGGATCTGCGCCGACTTGAGCTGGAGGCTCCGCGCGAGCAGGGCGAGCGACTGCAGCGCGTTGCGCTCGGGGTCGGTGGTGCCGACGAACCGCTCGTCACCCCACCACAGGTGCAGGGTGCTCGCGTCGAAGTCGCGCTCCGCGGCGAGTTCCGCGAACGCGGCATAGACGCGGTTCGCGATCCGGCCGCCGGTGAGGCAGAGATGGACCTGGGCCTGGTGCTCCTGGCGCTGCACCAGGTGGTTCAGCAGCATGCTCGCGGCCTCGCCGACCAGCGCGTCGTCGCTCGGGAACCGCAGAACCCTGGCCGTCACTTCTGGTCGGCCTCGTCCCGGCGTACCCGAGGCTGGGAGCGACCACTCACGTTGATCTCGCCGCGCTTGGCCCGCACCAGCACCTGGGCCACGACCTGCTCGAAGATGTCGTCGGGATCCATCCGCCGGAGCTCCTCGGTGATGAGCTGCTGGATGTCCCGCCGGGGGAGCGCGACCTCGCGGGGCGGCTGTCCGGGGATGTTGTAGCAGGCCATGCTGTTGCCCGGCTGCCGCGACACCGCGACGTCGCCCGCCAGGGAGTGCAGGCGGACGGAGGTGATGCCGCCGCTGGGTCCGGGAACACGGTCGACCTGGACACTCAGCCGGGTCTCCAGCCAGGCGGCCATGAGTTCGGCGGGCGCGTTGCCGGGGGCCGCCTCGACGAGCGCCCCGGTGATCCGGCCGTGGTACTGGTCGAGCGCGGCGGCGAGCAGGGCCCGCCAGGGGGTGAGCCGCGTCCACGCGAGATCGGTGTCGCCCGGCGCGTGATTGCCGGCGCGAGCGATGAGGGCGGCCAGGTGGTCGGCGGAACCGGAGGAGTCGGTGATCCGCCGGGTGCCCAGGGCGCCGATCGGGTCGTCCGCCGGGTCGATGGGGCACTCGTTGGGCCACCAGATGACCACGGGGGAGTCGGGGAGCAGCAGCGGCAGCACCACCGAGTCGGCGTGCTGGGTGAGCTCGCCGGACAGGTGCAGGGCCACCACGTCGCCCGGGACGCCCTCGCCGGTGTGGATCTCGGCGTCCAGCCGGGTGGCCGCCGCATGGCCGAACACGACGACGAGGATGCGCGAGGGGTGCTCGCGGCCCGACTCCATCGCCGCACCCAGCACCCGGTTGAAGTGGCGGGAGTCGGTGACCACCACGAGGGTGAAGACGAGTCCGGACGCGGTGCCCAGGTTGCGCCGGGCCTTGAGGATGGCCGCGGCGATGTCGCTCGCGGAGGTGTTCTTCAACTCTTCGATCACGCCTGCTCCTTGGGTGGTATCGCGCCGGGGGTCAGGGACGACGCCAGGTGAAGCCGTCGCGGGCCATCATCTCGAGGCCGGACGGCGGACCCCAGGTGCCGGCCACGTACGGCTCGGGCTGGGTGCCGAGGGCCGCCCAGTAGTCGAGCACGGGGTCGAGGATCTGCCAGGCCAGCTCCACCTCCTCGTGCTGCGGGAACAGCGGCGGGTCGCCGAGCAGCACGTCGAGGATGAGCCGTTCGTAGGCCTCGGGGCTCGACTCGGTGAACGAGCCGCCGTAGGCGAAGTCCATGCTCACCTCGCGGATCTCCATCGAGGTGCCCGGCACCTTCGCCCCGAAGCGCATGGTGATGCCCTCGTCCGGCTGGATCCGCATGACGAGCGCGTTCTTGCCGAGTTCCTCGGTGTCGGTGTCGGTGAACGGCAGGTGCGGGGCGCGCTTGAACTCGAGCGCGATCTCGGTGACCCGGCGGGGCATCCGCTTCGCGGTGCGCAGGTAGAAGGGGACGCCGGCCCAGCGGCGGTTGTCGATGTCGACCCGGATCGCCGCGTAGGTCTCGGTGGTCGACGTCGGCGGGATGCCCTGCTCCTCGAGGTAGCCGACGACCTTCTTCCCGCCCTGCCAGCCGCCCGTGTACTGGCCGCGGGCGGTGTGGGCCGCGAGGTCCTTGGGAGTGCGGGCGGCGCCGAGCACCTTCTGCTTCTCCAGGCGGAGCTGGCGCGCGTCGAAGCTGGTGGGCTCCTCCATCGCGGTGAGCGCCATGAGTTGCAGCAGGTGGTTCTGGATGACGTCGCGCGCCGCGCCGATGCCGTCGTAGTAGCCGGCCCGGCCACCGATGCCGATGTCCTCGGCCATGGTGATCTGCACGTTGCTCACGTAGTTGTTGTTCCAGATCGGCTCGAACATCTGGTTGGCGAACCGCAGCGCCAGCATGTTCTGGACGGTTTCCTTGCCGAGGTAGTGGTCGATGCGGAAGACCGAGTGCGACGGGAAGGTCGTGCTGAGGATCTGGTTGAGCTCGCGGGCGCTCTGCAGGTTGTGCCCGAACGGCTTCTCGATGATCACCCGCTTCCAGCTGCCACCCACCTCGTCGACGAGCCCGTGCCGGCGGAGCTGCCCGAGGACGTCGTCGAACAGGCCCGGCGGGATGGAGAGGTAGTAGGCGTGGTTGCCGCCCGTGCCGCGCACCTCGTCGAGCTCGAGGATCGTGCGGCGCAGCCGCTGGAACGACTCGTCGTCGCCGAGGTCCCCGGGCACGAACCGGATGCCCTGGAGCAGCTGCTTCCACACCTCCTCGCGGAACGGCGTCCGCGCGTTCTCCTTGACGGCGTCGTGCACCTGCTGGGCGAAGTCCTGGTCCTCCCAGTCGCGGCGCGCGAACCCGACCAGCCCGAAGCCCGGCGGCAGCAACCCCCGGTTGGCCAGGTCGTAGACCGCCGGCATGAGCTTCTTGCGGCTCAGGTCGCCGGTGACGCCGAAGATGACGAGCACGCACGGCCCGGCGATGCGGGGCAGCCGCCGGTCCTGCGGGTCGCGCAGCGGATTGCTGTGGAGTGCCTCGATGGTCACGGGGGTTGCCCTTCCGTTCAGCGCTGGGCCAGGGCGTCGCGGACGCTGGCCTCCAACTCGTGCCACGAGGCGACGAACTTGTCGACTCCCTCGTCTTCCAACTTCACCACAACATCGTCGAGGTCGACACCCACCTGGCGGAGTTGCTCGAGCACCTGCTGGGCCTCGGGGATGTTCCGTGTGATGGTGTCGCCGGTGATCACCCCGTGGTCGGCCACGGCGTCGAGGGTGTTCTCGGGCATGGTGTTGACGCAGTGGGGTGCGACGAGGTGGGTGACGTACATCGTGTCGTCGTACTCCGGGTTCTTGACGCTGGTGGACGCCCACAGCGGACGCTGCACCTGGGCGCCACGGCGCTCGAGGGCCTTCCAGCGCTCGGTGGCGGTCATCTCCAGCCAGGCGGAGTAGGCGTTCCGGCTGTTGGCGATCGCCGCCCGCCCCTTCAACGCCCGGGCCTCGTCGGTGCCGATCGCGTCGAGGCGCTTGTCGACCTCCGTGTCGACACGGCTGACGAAGAACGAGGCGACCGACTGGATCGTCCCGAGGTCCTTGCCGGCCTCGGCGGCGTCCTCGAGGCCGGACAGCCAGGCGTCCATGACCTCCCGGTAGCGCTCGACGGAGAAGATCAGCGTGACGTTGACGCTGATGCCGGACGCCAGCGACCGGCGGATCGCCGGCAGGCCCTCGCGCGTGCCGGGGATCTTCACCAGCAGGTTGTCGCGCCCGACCATGTGGTGGAGCAGTGCGGCCTGCTCGATGGTCGCCTGGGTGTCGCGGGCGAGGCCCGGCTCCACCTCGATCGACACCCGGCCGTCGACGCCGCCCGAGCTCTCGAAGGCGCCGGCGAGCAGGTCGCACGCGTCGCGGACGTCGGCGGTGGTGAGGTCGCGGATCGCCTCGCCGAGCTCGGCACCGTGCTGGAGTTCGGCGACCTGCGACTCGTACGCGCGGCCGTTCTTCAGGGCGGCGGCGAAGATCGACGGGTTGGTGGTGACCCCGACCACGTGGCGGTCGTCGATGAGGTGCTGAAGGTTGCCGCTGGCGAGCCTGTCGCGGGACAGGTCATCGAGCCAGATCGACACCCCGGCGTTGCTCAGTTGCTGCAGGCTCGTGGGTTCGGTATCGGTCATACTCAACGACCTTAGTCGGTGAGCCAATCAGGGCGGGGGCCGCCCACGGCCGTGACCGGCGGCCACGCCGCACGCGGGTAGACTGACCGGGTTCACCGCTCCGGAGCCGCGACCCATGGCCGGCCCCTGTCCCCGTCGTCGCGCCGTTAGGAACCGCCCCGCCACATGCCCGTCCCAACCCGGAACCCCGCCCAGGCGCCCGCGGCCACCGTTGCGCGTGCCCGCTGGGCCGACGTGGTGGGCGCCTATGTCGCGCTCACCAAGCCGCGGATCATCGAGCTGCTGCTCGTCACCACGGTCCCGGCGATGTTCCTGGCGGCCCACGGCGTCCCGCAGTGGCGGCTGGTGCTCGCCACGATGGTGGGCGGCATGTTCGCGGCGGGCAGCGCGAACACCTTCAACTGCGTCATCGACCGCGACATCGATGAGGTGATGCGCCGCACCCGGCGGCGTCCGATGCCCCGGCACCAGGTGCCGGCGTCGTCGGCCTACGCCTTCGGGGTGGTCCTGGGGATCATCGCCACCCTGGTCCTGGGGTTCGGAGCCAACTGGCTCTCGGCGGTGCTCGCCCTGGGGGCGAACGCCTTCTACGTCTTCGTCTACACCCTGTGGCTCAAGCGGCGCACGTCGCAGAACATCGTGTGGGGCGGCATCGCCGGCTGCTTCCCGCCGCTCATCGGCTGGACGGCGGTGACCGGGCGGGTCGGGTGGGCGCCGCTCGTGCTGTTCCTCATCGTCTTCTTCTGGACGCCGCCGCACACGTGGGCGCTCGCCTTCCGGTACCGCGACGACTACGCCGCGGCCCACGTGCCCATGCTGCCGGTGGTGATGGACGCGACCCGGGTCGCCCGGCGCATCCTCGTCTACTCCGTGCTCACGGTCGCCACGTCGCTGCTCGTGTGGCCGGCCGCCCACACCGGGTGGCTCTATCCCCTCGTGGCAGCGGGCACCGGAGTGGTGTTCCTCTGGGAGGCCGTGCAGCTGCTGCGTCGCGCGCAGGCCGGTCTGGTCGGCGCCCAGCTGCGGCCGATGCGGCTGTTCCACTGGTCCAACTCCTACCTGGCCCTGGTGTTCATCGCCGCGGCCGTCGACCCCCTGATCTTCTAGTCGCCATGAGCCTGTCCCAGGCGTCAGATC